>DUKF01000026.1 GCA_013329455.1 Methanotrichaceae archaeon
GTCGATCTCGTCCAGGGCGTAGAAGGGCGCGGGCCGAAACCTCTGAATCGCGAAGATGAAGGCGAGGGCGGTGAGGCTCTTTTCGCCCCCGGACATCGCCTCCAGTCGGTGGAAGGATTTCCTGGCGGGCCTCGCCCTGATCGTCATCCCGCCACTTAGGGGGTCCTCATCGTTCTCCAAAACGAGGTGGCCCTCGCCGTCGGAAAGACGGTGGAACGTCTCCCCAAAGTTATCGTTGATACCGTCGAAGGCAGCCATGAAAGCCTCTCGCTTCATCTCCTCGTACCGGTCCAGCTTCTCGAGTAGGTCTTCTCTTTCCCTTTGGAGCGTCTCTCTCCGGTCGCGGAGCGTCTCCCTCCGGTCGAAGACCCGGTCGTACTCCTCGATGGCCAGCATGTTCACGGGCTCAAGATCCTGCATCGACCTCTCGAGGGCGTTGATCTTCCGGATTATCGTCTGGCTCTTGGGAGGCTCTGCCAAGACGTCGACACCGCAAGCCTCGATCTCGGCCCTTAGATCATCGGCAGCAGATTTCAGCTCCTGAGCTGCGCCGTCGGCAGCCGCGATCCGGGCTCTGATCCGGTCCAGCTCCCGGTCGGTGGAGTCGACTTCCCTTCCCTTGGCCATGGTCTTGTCGAGAAGCTGGCTTCTCGAACCCTTCAGGCCGGAGAGCTCCTCCTCGATCTCCCTTTCTTTTCGGGCCAGCTCGGTGAGGGCAAGCTTCGCCTCACCGACCCTCTCGGCCGCGTTGCTCTTCTTCTCGGTGGCCGCCTTCTTCTTCAGTTCACGCGCCTCTTTTCTTGCGGCAAGTTCTGCCTTCCGAGCAGAGCAGCTATCTTCCCTCAGCCGATCGCCGGTGATCTCGGCCTCGATCTCGGAGACTCTCCGCTCAAAGCCCCGGATCTCGGCCTCAAGACCGTCGGCGAGGGCCGACAGCTCCGGGATCTCCGAGCCCTCAAGGGACACTTCAAGGACCTTTGCCCGCACCTCGTGGCTCTTGGAGTCAGACTCCCGTTCCCGGATCTCTCTTTCCATAGAGTCGAGCTTCTCCCTCACCTCGGCGGCCTCGGCCTTCAACTCAGAGAGCCTCTTTTCCCGGTCCTCGATGGACCGTTCGAACCGGAGCTTCTGGCCCTCGATCTCCTCCAGCCTGAAGCCGATCTTTGCAATCTCCCGGCTCAGCTCCTCCATCTCCCTTCTGACGGTGGAGACCTCGCCTTCGACCCTGTCGAGCCTCTCGATCAGCGCCTCCCTTTCGGACTGAGCCAAAAAGACCTTCCTTGCGGCCTCCTCGAGCTTCTGCCGCTCATCGGCGGCGAACTTGAGCCTGGACTTGAAGTGGCCCCCGGTCATGGCTCCCCCTTTCTCCACGAGGTCACCTTCCAGGGTCACCATCCTGTACCTGCCCATGAGCCTGCGGGCCGTCTCCAGGTCTTTCACCACAAGGGTGTCTCTGAAGACGTGCCAGAAGGCCGGAAGGAACCGAGAGTCGAACTGGACGAGATTGAGGGCGTAGTCGACGACACCCGGCTCCCTGGGCGCGGCCGGGGGCCTTCCCGACCGTATCTTGTTCAGGGGAAGGAAGGTGGCCCTTCCGGCCCTCGACCTCTTCAGGCTCTCGATCGCCCTGGCCGCATCCCCGTCGGTCTCGGCTACGATGCTCTGGAGCCTCGCGCCGGCCGCTACCTCGAGGGCCGTGGCGTGCCCCTCGCCGACCTCGCCTAGCTCTGCTATCGTTCCGTAAAGCCCGGACAGGAGGTTCTGGCTGATGGCGGACCTTATCGCCTCCACGGCCCTGCTGTAGCCCGACCCCTCTCCAGCGGACCTGAGGCTCGCTTCGGCCCTCGCCTTCTCCATCTGGAGCTTTTGGAGCTTATCGTCAACCTGGGCCATCTCCCGCCTTATCGATATCCTGGCGGAGTCGAGATCGTCCCTCTCCTCTTCGAGGCTTGAGATTCGGTCCTCCAGACTCCTCCGATCCCGGCTTATCCTCTCTGTCTCCCGGTCGAGGCCGGCCATCGTCTCTTTGGCCTCGGAGATTTCGAGAGATGCCTCCTCCCGCTCGATCGACCGCCTTCTCGCTGCGTCCAGGTGCCGGTCCCTTTCCCGCATCAGGTCAGCCACCCTCGACTTGGCCACTTCCCACTCCTTTTTGACAACGGAAAGTTGGTCTCTCAGCTCTGCGTACTTGGCGTCCGCCTGGGCGATCTTATCCCTGTAGCCCTTGAGGGTCTCCTCCCTCTCCTCGATCTCGGCGAGGATGCTCGCCTTCCTGATGGACCCGTCCCTGATCTTCGAGGAGAGGGCCTCCGCATCCCGGCTGAGCCGGTCGGTCTCCAGGTAGTCGGACCTCTGCTCGTCCTCAATCTCGGCGACCTCGGCGTCGGCCATCTCGATCCGGTTCTCTTCAGTCTCGATCTGGCCTTTCCTCTCCACCATCTGCCGCTTGACCTCGATCTGCTCGTCCTCGCCCTTGTAGGTGATCTCGGAGTTCAGCTCTTTCAGCTCTCCTTCGAGGCTCGATAGCTCGGCCCTCTCCCGATCCAACCTCCCGGATAGCTCCTCATCTTTTGTCCGAAGGTCGAGCCCCTCCCTATCGAGGTCAGCGAGGTCGGATTCTGCCTCTTTGAGCTTTGCCAAAAGCAGGAAGGCCTCCTGGCGGCGTTTCTCCTCCCGCTGGGCCTGATAGGCGAGGGCCCTCTCTCTCTCCTCGGAGAGCCTTGAGAGCTGGGATTCGACCTCTTCCAGGATCACGTCGCCCCGATCGATCCTCTCCCTCACCACCTCCAGCTCCTCGAGCGCCTTCTTCTTCTTCTCGTCGAACTCGGCGACGCCAGCGATCTCGTCTATGATCCTCCTTCTTTCAAGAGGCGACATCTCGATGATCCTGGTGACGTCTCCTTGCATGACCACGTTGTAGCCCTCGGGAGTGATCCCGGCTCGAGATAAGTGATCGTGAATCTCCGTCTGGGTGCAGGGATTGCCGTTAAAATAGTAGATGCTCTGGTACTTGTTTTTGGTCAGCCTGACCTTCCTAGATATCTCGATGACGTCTTCGTCTACCGGAACGGTCCTGCTGGAGTTGTCGAACTTAACAGTTACCTGGGTGAAGTCGGGGTTTTTGCCGTTGTCACCCCGGTATATGAGGTCGGGGAGCCTTTCGGCCCTCATCGCCCTGCTGGACGAGAGAGAAAGGGCGAATAGAAGAGCATCGACGACGTTGGACTTGCCGCTCCCGTTGGGACCGGTAATGGCTATGAAGTCGTTGTGTAGGGGTATCACTACCTTCCTGCCGAAGGACTTGAAGTTCCTAAGCTCTATCTCCTTGATGTGCAACCTCGACCACCCTTTGCTACTCCAACCCAGTCCGGGACATATCATAAAGTCCCCGGCCTGAAAATCCCTCAGGGCCCCTTCGTCCCTGAGAACCCCCGGTCGAACTCTAACTGGAGAATCCTTTGTATCTTCTCATTAAAATACCTATTCAAGGCCCCATATTTTGTTTTCTCCGAGTTTCGGCTGAGGTTTTACATCATTCCCGAAGGCGGACCCGAGAGATTCTCGGCAGCTCAGACGCCTTCGGCAGGCCTACGCACCTTTCCGGTCTCTGATCCACTCGCATCAGCCAGAAAGCTTCCAAAGACAGATTAATTAATTATGAGGACCAACGAGGAGGCTGGAGAGGCTGGTTTATTGCTGGAGTTTTTAATCTTCGCCGTGAGCTTGGTCGCCCTCTACTACGGGGCGAAGTCGATCACCGATAGCGCCGTCCACTTTGCCAAGGTCCTGGGCGTATCCGAATTCGTGATAGGAGCGACAGTGGTCGCCTTCGGCACGGCCCTTCCGGAGTTTTCAACGTCCCTGGTCGCAATGCTGGTCGACGGGGGCAGGCCGGAGATAGCAGCAGGAAACGTCCTTGGATCGATCCTGGCAAACACAGGCCTTGCCCTCGGTGGGGCTGCGATCTTCTACGGGATATATATCGATAGAAAGATACTCGAGACGGACCTCTCCTTCCTCCTCGCCTCGATGCTGGCGGTCTTCGTGGTATTCCTCGATTTCAGAATAACCTGGATAGAGGGGATCTTTTTGATCGCGATCTACCTCTCCTTCATCCGTCACGAGATCTCCGAGCACCGAAAGAGCGAGTCGAAGGGAAGCGAGAAGTTAAGGCCTAGGTACCTCGGCCTCTTCCTCGCAGGCATGGCAATGCTCGCCATCGGTGCTAACTACATGATCGAGGCGATCCGGACAATCTCCGCCACCTTGGGCCTCTCCGAGGCGGTGGTGGCGGTGATTCTATTGGCGGTGGGCACCTCCCTTCCCGAAATCAGCACAGCAATCGTCGCCGCCAAGAACGGTCGGGGCGATATCGCAATGGGAGACGTCCTCGGCGCCAACACCTTCAACGCCCTGATAATCCTCGGGTCGATCTCCCTGGTCCAGGACGTGGCCGTGAACGAGGCATTCATATCAGCGACCCTTCCCGTCGTCGTCCTGATCAGCCTCCTCCTCGGGTTCATGGTCCTTGGAAACAAGATCACCAGGTTCGAGGGAAGCATGCTCGTGGCGATATACTTCCTAGAGGTCATCACGATACTGACGATACTCTGAAAAAAATATTGACTCGAGTTGAAAATTTGGGCTTCGAGCTGAAATTTCCTAGCTCGATATTATCTTTTGAATTAAGGCCATTATCCCCGGCTTTGCGTCCTCTGCGGGCTCCGATTGAAGGGGTGCCATCTCCATGCCGAGGGACCCGAACATCTCTTTGTTGAACCGGTCGGTGATCTCGTCGAAAATCCTCTTATAGGCGACGCAGTGGGGGTCGACGCCCTTTATCTCGCCGCTCGTAGGCGCTATGGCGTTGTAGGGGCATCCGCCTCGACAGTATCTGATGTGTTTGCATCCCTTACATTCCCGGTCCACGTACTCCTTGAACTGGTGCATCAGCTTTCCCGCCTCGGACTGGGCGAGGTCGTCCTGACTTGGGTGATCGCGGACGTTGCCCATGATCCACTCCGGCATTCCGACAAACCGATAGCATGGATAGATGCTCCCATCGGGACCCACCGCAAAGGTGTCTTCCATGCAGTCGACGTAGGTGCAGACGGTGCCCCGGCCGGTGAAGACGCATCTGCAGAGGTCGTTGATGTTCCTGATCTCGATCTCGTTCATATTTTCAAGATATTTGTCCAAAAGATAGACGAGCAGCTCACCATACTTTTCGGGATCGAGCGCCCACTTTTCGGGGTTTTCATCACGTAAAGATGGAAGGGCAGGATGAAGTTTGAAGGTGAGACCGTTCTCCAGGAAGAAATTGACGATATCCTCCTTGAAATCTACAGAATAGGAGGTGAATGTGCAGATGAACTGGACGGAAAGGCCGTGATCCTTGGCGATCTCGTAGCCAGCCATCGTCTTCTCGTAGTACCCCTCGCTCCTCTGCAAGTCGTTGAGCTCCTGTGGACCGTCAAGGCTTGAACCGAGAGGGATATTGTAATCAGCCAAAACCTGGGCAAGCTCCGGAGTGAGCTTCCAGAGGTTGGTCTGCAGAGCAAAGGCTATTTTCTGATGACGCAACCCCTCTGTCAGCAAAGACAACGTCTCCCGGTAAAAATCAGCGCCAGCGAGAAGCGGCTCTCCGCCGTGGAAGGTGAAAGTGACCGGATCGTCCCTGAAGTTCTTGAGCCATTCGACCACCTCTTTTACGGTTTCGATGGTCATTATGGGGGACCCTTCCTCGGAACTCCAGCAGTAGCTGCAACTGGATGGACAGCCTAAAGTGGGGATTATCATCACATGAAAAGGCCTTTTTTGAGACACGCTTTTTTTTGACCTTCTTCAACGTACTAATAGTTTTCCAGCATCTACCAGCCCGCAAAGGCTTTTTACTCCAGAACCGATGGTGAACCGGAGAGTTGCTGGATGGAGATACTGGCGGACGTTGGAGGCCGACCGGGCCTTGACTGTAAGGGATTTTGCAGCTACTGCTACTTCAAGGGCGTAAAGAAGATCACACCTTTGGGGTGCAAGCACTGCCTCCCCTTCCAGAAAGGCTGCGACTACTGCTCCCGGGCGATCGTGGAGGGTTACCCCGGGTTCAAGCCGATGCAGATGGTGGCGATGGAAGTGGCCCAGGCTGCCTTCGGCAAGAAGCCCGACAAGGTGACCATCAGCGGCGGAGGCGACCTCAGCTGCTACCCGGAGCTTTTGGCCCTCGCCAGGATGGTGGGCCAAGGAGAAGTCCCGATCCATCTCGGGTACACCAGCGGCAAGGGCTTCACCAAAGGAGACGAAGCCGATAGATTGATCGATGCAGGGGTGAAAGAGGTCTCCTTCACCGTCTTCTCAACAGATCCCGAACTTCGGGGAAAATACATGAACGATCGACACCCGGAGGCGGGTCTTGCAAACCTTCGGACATTCGCCGAGAGCTGCGACGTCTACGCAGCCTCCGTCCTGATACCCGGCGTCAACGACGGGCCGGAACTCGATCGGACCTGCCGTGACCTCGAAGAGATGGGAGTCAAGAACCTGATCCTGATGAGGTTTGCAAACGAGAGGGAACAAGGCCTGATCCTCGGAAACGAGCCGATCATCCCCGGCGTAATCCCCCATTCCGTTGAAGAGTTCAAAAATATCGTTACCGAGACGAACGACAAATACTCCTTCAGGGTAGCGGGAACCCCCCTCTGGGACCCGGTCACAAAATCACCCTTCGCCCTCGCCACCCACAAAGACCAGATCAAGAGGCTTCCGCCGGTCCAAAAGGGCGCAACTTTGATCACAAGCTCAGTCGCCCAGCCGCTCCTCTCGGCGATATTCAAAGAGCTCGGCGACAAGGTGAACGTCGTTCCCGTCAAAAAAGACATAGGCTGCCTGATAACCATCCATGACCTGATCGGCCTCGACCTCAGCGACGTCAAGGAGACGGTAATCTTGCCAGGAAGGACGCTGGCCTGCGACTCCGACATCAGAAAGGTCCTCTCAAGAGACGGCGTCGCAAGGCTCGTCAGAAGGGGGCCGGACAGGCTCACCGTCGACGGCGAGATGAGCATCAGCATGACTCCCGAAGAGGTGATCGAGGTGGAGGTCGAGGCCTTCACCGACCTGATCGAAGAGATCAACGGCCTGGGAGTGTGAAGATGAAGGTAACGATCGTATCGCCAAAGATCTACACCTACGGCCCCCTCATCCTCGGCGGCATCCTGAAGGAAAGGGGCCACACGGTCACCATCACCCGGGACCTCCGATCCGACGGGGAGGCGACCCTCCTCAGCCTCTTTTCCACATCCCAGCTCCTTGACCCCGAGATCAGAAAGTTCGCAAAAAGCTGTCCGCAAATATACGTCGGTGGGCCTGTCGGCCTCGTCCCTGAGATCGTCCTCGGCGAGCTTGAGGTCGACGCCGTGGTTATGGGCGAAGGCGAAGAGGTCGTCGCGAGAGTCGTCGAGAAAGGGCCTTCTGCCGAGATTCCAGGCGTCGCCTTCCATCAAGAGGGAAAAGTCGTCAAGACAAAGCCCGAGCCCGTCGAACCCCTGGATCACGTCATGCCACTCATCCCTGAAGACCTCAAGAGCCAGAACGTCAGGGGCGCCAACGTCTACATCGAGACCCACCGGGGCTGTCTTGGCGGCTGCACCTTCTGCCAGGTTCCAAGGTTCTTCGGCCGATCGATAAGGAGCCGTAGCCTCGAAAACATCCTCGACGAAGTCCGTGAGATGAAGAGGATGGGCGTATCCAGGGTCGCTGTCAGCGGCGGGACAGGGTCCCTTTTCGGTTACGGAAAAGAGGTGAACAAGGAGGCCTTCATCACGCTCCTCAGATCCCTGGCCGAGATCCTGGGACCGAGGAACCTCTCGGTCCCCGACATGAGGGTGGACTTCGTCGACGAAGAGATCCTGGAGGCTGTCCGAAGGTACACCATCGGCTGGGTCTTCTTCGGCATCGAGTCGGGAAGCGAGAAGATGTTGAAGAAGATGAAGAAAGGAACGACGCCAGAGAAGAACCTGGAGGCTGTCGAGCTCGCCCACAGCTGCGGCGTCAAGGTCGGGGGTAGCTTCATCGTCGGCTACCCGGGCGAGAGCGAAGAAGACTACCAGGCGACCCTCGACTTCATGGACGAAGCTATGCTCGAGGACGTCTTCTCCAGCGTCGCTGAGCCGATACCCGGAACGCCCCTCGCAAGGCTCGCCCTGGACTATCCGAAGGGCGAGAACCTCCTCTATCAGGACCACCTCGGTGATTACAGGGCCCTGAAGCTCTCAGAGGCCGAGGCCAGATGCTTCAACCTGATGCTCCACGGCCAGAACTGCAAGCTGATCCCTAAAATCGTCGATGACAGGATGTACTCCGCCTTTTTGGAGGAGGCGAGAACTCAAGGAAGAGACGTGAGACGGGTGATGGACCTTCTCGAGAAGTACAAGGATCACGTCGCCTGAAGGCCCCTCATCTCCCGAAAGTCTCCACGATCCAACTTTCGAGGTCGTCTCTGGCGGCCCTCAGTGCCAGCATCCTCTCTTCCGCGCCTTCGGCAACCAGGGGGTCTTCGAGCGGTTTATGAGCCCTTCTCTTCCCTTGCGGGAAGAAGGGGCAAGGCTCCTTATCCCAGTCGCGGATCTTGGCCACGACGTCAAAGGCCGTGCCCCACAGCTCCTTCAGGCTTTTGGACTTTTGGCGAGATACATCTATGCCCCTCTCAGCCATCACCTCAACCGTCAGGGGATCTACCTCCGCCGGATCGACCCCGGCGCTGTAGGCCAGGTAGCAGTCCCCATAGAGGTGGCGGAGCAGGCCCTCTGCCATCTGAGATCGGGCAGAGTTGTGAGCAGAGAGGAACACGACCTTCTCCTTTCTGGACATATTCCCAAGTAAGATGCAATATGTATAAGAAATTTGCGAACCAGAGGGATGTCATCCCGGTCATAACGGGGATTTCATCCGGCGCCTTGTTCAGAGGCTCAATTTTCGTTTCAAGACTAATATGCATCGGCCATCGGTTAAGGGAAGAATCGTGATGTAGCTATGATGCAAACCCGGTGAAATTAGACCGATCTGCGAAGTCGCAATACGTTCTTTTTCTGATTTGATCTCATTTTTGGATAGCATAATTCGTATGAAAAATTGTCAGATTATGTAGTCCAAGCACCTAACCGATGACCCATGAACTATTATGGGAGGCGGGAAAAAACCACGCGGTGAAGATAAATAACTTAAAGCTTCAAGGTATCCGTTCGATCTCGCATAAATGACCATCCAGTCCCCCTCAAATAAGGAGCTTTCAAAATGGCCGTGGTACCGATCGTCTCAGGAGACATAGATTCGCTGGTGATGTGCAAGATATTGAATAACGAGATGCAGGAGCAGCATCCCATCTTCATCGACTTCGGTCAGATATCAAACGACGTTGAGTGGGAGTCCTGCAGGAACGTCTTCAAGAGATGCAACTTGCCGCCACCCGAAAAAATAGATCTGAGCGGATACTGCAGATCAATAGAATCCGAGGTGAACGGAGACTGCAAGGCAAGCTACATCAACGCCTTTCTTCCGGGAAGAAACCTCATGTCTCTGATGGCGGCAGCCTCCTACGCTTACCAGAGAGGGATAAAGATAATCGCCATCGACCTACTCTCGGAAAAGAGCCAACTATTCCCGGACCAGACCGAGGAGTTTTTGGTCAACGCGAACTTCGCCATCAACTCCGCCTTTGGAGATTACATCACGATACTGACCCCACTGGTAAACTTCGCCAAAGTTGACGTCATCAATATAGCCAAATGGTACGGCCTCCCGATTGAGGAGACCTTCTGCTGCCACCCGGGAAGAAACGGAATCTGCAAAAACTGCACCGCCAGAAAGGCGGTCATCGATCCCCTCGAAGCGGATTGAAGATCGCAGGTGGAAGGCATGATCGAGATCATCGACTCCGAAGTTTCCTCTTCCAAAGCTGGCACTTCAGAGATGGAACGGTTGGAGGAGATGGCAAGAAGGCAGATCAGAAAGGCCCGGCCTCTCGAACCTCGAAGGAGGGTTTTTCTGATATTTAGGGTCGGGGATCAGGATCAGGTCCACGATTTTTGCGGCATGGCAAAAGAGATTGACCGCCATCTCGACTTCATAGATTTCTCACTGAAAGTCCATTTTAAAAACGAGAACGCCAAATACGTCCGCCACTGCATCAGCAAAAGGATAGAAGCCTCTTCGATGGTGGTGGTCCTGGTGGGAAAGACCACCCACGACTGCGAATGGGTCGACTGGGAGATTCGAGAGAGCCTCAAGATGGACAAATTTCTGATGGCTCTAAGGCTGAGCGATGACGCCTCCCCTAGAATGCCAAACGCCCTGAGAGAACATCGGATCAAGCTCTTGCCCTGGAACCGAAACGAAATTCAACAAATTATACGGAAAAACGCCGAGAAGTGACCGGTGGGCACTCCAAATGCCACCCAGAAATTGACAGTCGGGCACCATCTAGAAATCCAGTGATTTTTCACTTTTCGACCATTCGGTCAGCAATCGTTTTTCCCTAAAGCGGCTGTATTTTGGATTTAGAGCCCGATTCGTAAGTACTTCAGATTTCGTCATCTTTCCAGATGGACCTTCTGATCTTTGGCCATTTATACGGCATCTTCACCCTATTTCGGTGATGATGGATGGACCGGCCTTCAAAATGCAGATTTTCGGAAAAATAAATGAAAAAAGGGGGTGTAGGCGAAACGCCTACACTGCTGGCATGACCAGGGATCTCTCACCGGCTGCGCGGAACTCTCTGGCTCCACCCATTCCGTATCCCTTACGGACGTCTTCCCAGGTGAAGATCAGAGCGGGGTTCGCGAAGCAAACCTTGATCAAGGGGTTGACGGTGAAGGCGTCCATGCGGCCCGCGTGAGCGGCGCTGGAGATGCCTGCATACTCGCCCTGGTGACCGACGTTCATGGCGTAGTTCGGATAGTTCGCGCCTCTCAACTCAAGGGGACTGCCCTCGTCGCCCTGGTAGCTGAAGACGTTGGTCGGACCGCACTGGTCCTGCAGGTCGTATCCGAAGAAGCCCATCCTGCCCCAGCCGTCCTTGTGAATCAGGTGGCTGAGGTACCAGGCAGCAAGACCGGACTGGCTGTTACCGGTCAGGGTGGCAGAGCCGATGGCGCTGGCTGCGGCCATGACCGCAGATCTCTGGGACCCACCGAAGTGGTCCTCGAGAAGGGTCGGGAAGGCCTCGTACTGCTCCATGGCGTACAGGGTGGTCTCGGTGGCGATGTCCTTGGAGGTCTCGAGCTCTGCAGGAGCCTCTCCCCAGCCGCCGTACTTGTCCACGCCGTAGTCGCAGGCGTAGTAGGAGAAGTCGTCAAGAACGTCGTTGGTGTAGGCTGCAGTGGCGTACTGGGTGAACCCAACACCACCGGACATGTAGCTTCCGAGCCAGATCTGGTCGTAGAGCATGGCACCGGCAGCGACAACGTTCAGAGATACCTGTGGCGGGTCGAAGGCCTTGACCCTGGAGGTCTGAACCATGTCGGCGAGGAAGCCGAAGGAGAGTCCACGGGCTCGTTGGGGCCTCTGGCCCTTCTTGCGGGAAGCATGTCGGCCATCTGGATGACGGCAGCGTGCTTTGCGGCGAAGGCGAGGTCAGCCACCGCGGCCTCACCGGCGCACATGTTGTAGGCGTCGATGAAAGTCATGGACAGCTGCATGGCGCTCCACCTGGAGGTGGTACCGCCGTCGCAAGTCCTCGAGACGATGGTTGGGATGTGAATGGCCTGCCAGGAGGTCTTGCCCATGGCGGCCTTGATCTCCTCAGCCTGATCTTCGGGGAAGAGCTTGTTGATATCGACCAGGTACTGGTCGTCGATCTCGTCCGCGAGGTCGTCGTCGCCGGTGAACATCCTGACGTTACAGTCGTCAACGAGACCGGGGTGGGTCTCAACCATGTGCTCCTGGACCACGGCTGCGCCGGGCATGGCGTGGTTC
>DUKF01000199.1 GCA_013329455.1 Methanotrichaceae archaeon
CGAGTAGTCGATGTTGACCGCTCCTTCCAGGTGCCCGGCGGCATACTCAGCCGGGCTTCTTGCGTCCACCACCTGGGCGCTCTCGAGCTGATCATTGCTGGCGAGGAGGTCGAGGTTGGGATCGGGGTTGTAAGTCTCTGGCGCCTTCGGGGTGGGTGTCGCAACGAATTTCAGCCCCGCAGCCTCGCGCCCGCCTTTCGTACCCTCCAGGAGCACGACGTCCTTATGACCCATGTATTTCATGACCCAGAAGGCGAAGGTGTCGTATCCGTTCACGAAAGAGTCGCCGTATATGACGAGAGGGTCGTTCTCAGAGATTCCAGCAGCTCCGAAAAGAGCCGCGATCTCGGCTGGCGACTTCACAGATCCGTCCTCATTGAAGACCTGGTCTAGGGGCAGGTGTATCGATCCTTCGATGTACGACTCATCCCCGGGAACGCCAACGTAAGCCATCACGCGTTTCGAGTCGCCCTCCTGGTCTTCGAAGAGCGCTCTTGCGGTGATCACGGATGATGCCTGACTCAAGTCTGCGGCCTGATCTGCCCCGTTTTCTGAGGTCTTTTCCACCGAGGAGGTGGCCTCATACGAGGAGAGCCCCAGGGATGAAGGTCCCATCCAGGTTCCCTCGCTTTTAGTGTTGGTGCAGCTGCTGCATCCAGCGTAAGCGCCACCGACCAGGGCGGCCGCGATAACCAGGAGCATTCCAAGCCCCGATAATAACCTTCCATAGTTTCGCATGTAGCATATCCTCCTTTAAAATGACATGATCTTAAATCCGTTTAATCATCGATTTCCGCAGCAGAAGCAACCGCATGAGAGGTGGAGATCGTCACGCGGCAGGGATCTAGTATACCCTGCAGATCGCGAACTCCTATCGTCTGAATTTCCGGCCTCGAAGACGGACCTGCATTCTCTGCCGCAGATTTCACATTTCACAGTCGTTTTCGCCCCCAATCCCTTTCTTTGCCCCTCATGGAGGAACATTTCAAGGACGATGGATCTTTGATCTTTCTCTTTATCTTTGATGCGGTCGTCCTTTCAAACCCCAGACGGGATAATGTGGTTCTGAGTCTTGTCTTCTTTGCGCTCAACGGAGCTATGGAAAGCTGCGAGCTGTGCGGTTTCGCATCGCGACAAATGAACCCTTCAAAGAGATCCCAGTCTTCGGAGCGAAAGGGCCTCTTCGGTAAGCTTTCCGTTCTTTTTCCCCGAGATTTTCAGATCGAAGTATTTCGATCTTTTGTGGACTCAAGCCAGATCAGAACGAGCCAACTCGTCAAAGGCCGGAGAAAGAACGTCGAACACCTTAAAAGCCTTATTCTGCCTGGCGAGCCCAGAAGACGCGACAGCATTATATACAAACTCGGCTTACCTCCGCCCTCGGAGTGGGTTGATTTTCGAACAGGTCAGAAGACGTACAAATTCGGATATTTGGATTTGTCTCCTTCGAGGATTTCGAAAGGGCAAAGTCCAGAGGGCGACCGAGCTTGTGTTAGAAGCAAGGGGAAAGAAGATAAATCTCATGATGGTATGACCAGAAGTGGGAGTTGGTAAAATTTTGTCATCGATCAACGCGAAGAACCTGGCAGCTGTGACCTTGACATTCATCCTTGCAACCAGCATCCTTGGCCCCTTCGCCTCTGCAGAGTCCAGTGCCGAACATCCCGTTGGGTCAGGTCTCGAGGAGTGGTGGATCGCATACCCAGATCAACATTCAAAGGCAGGATCTGCGGTTGATCATCCCTCTTGGGCTCTCGATGCTCTGAAGGAAAAGCCGGTGATGATGCTGATCCACAGTTCTGGCTGTCCGGCATGCATCAAGCAGGAGGCAGACATCAACAAGGTCCTGGAAGACCTTGGAGATGAGGTCGCCTACCTCGATCTTTCGACCGACAGCGACGGCGAGAAGGCCTGGGAGGGACTTGACATCTACGATCCCAAAGGCGGCGTCATGACCTACGTCCCAGTTACCGTCTTTCTTACCCAGGTTCCCGAGTCTGACGGCGATGCCGAAATCAGTTGGCACAGTGCCGTCGGCTACGGCGGCGAGAGGTGGATCAGATCTTATCTGAACGACGCCATCGCCCTTCACACCGAGAACTCTGCCAACTGGGACCGGTGAGATTATTGAACCTGGTGAGCAAGACCGCCCTGATTTTAGGGATCGCATCACTTCTGGTCGTCCTCGGCCTTTCTCCAGCCTGCTTCGCCGTCTCGGACGTGGCGGGAGGCTCTAACCCTGCGCCGAACTTTCAGGCGGTCGATCTGGACGGAAACTCCATCGAACTCGGGGATTTCGATGGGCAAGCTCTCATCCTTCACATAACCAACATAGAAACTCCCCTTTGCATCGAATGTGAAGAGGCGCTCAAGGCTCAGGTCGAAGAGCTCCAGAGGCTGAAAGAAGAGAACCCAGATGCCGAGATCGTCACCATAAACGTTAGGAAGAACCCCTACTCAAAAGACGGGCGGTTGCTTGCGGAGTCGTGGTGGGGGGCAGACATATCCTGGCCCTGGATCGAGGACTTCGATCCCTATCCCGTGGCAGGCAAATACGTCGATTACTGGAGCCTGGGTAGCGGTTTTGCGAACCCCACCATAATTCTCGTGAACGATCAGGGTCAGATTTCAAGGGTGTACCACGTCTACCAGATGGGGGAGGGGATGGTCGAGGGGGTCCAGACCGCCGAATCCCTCCAAAAGGCCGTTTTGGACCTTCAAAATCCCGATGATGGTCGTCAGACAGGTGGGATCGGCTCTGCTGCTGTCCGCGAGGTCACCTTCGTCGGAATGTTCGGCCTTGGGGTCGTAACGTCGCTTGCTCCCTGCTCTCTTGCCCTGCTGATCGCGGTCTTCTCATACCTGATGACGTCTCAAAGAAGAAAGATACTGATGCCGGACGAGGGCAAGTCCTCACACAAAGAGGGCCTTTTGATCGGGGTGGCCTTCACTTTGGGGATGGCGATGGTCTTTTTCGTCATCGGCCTGTTCATATCAAACCTTGGGATCTTCGTAAGAGACTCCCGGTTCTTCGACCTCGCCGCCGGGGTGCTGATGATAATGCTGGGCATCACCAGCTTCAAGCCCCTCGGCGAGATCCTCGAGCCCCTGACCTCTCGGTTCCACGGCCAAAGAGTGGTGGATGCAGAGGACGTGAGAACGAAGAAAAGCTTCATGGAGCAATTCATAAACATCTCAGTCGGCCTCTTCAAGTACTCAGCCTTCGTGGGGGCCTTCACCCTAGGCGTCTTCTTCGCCCTCGGATGGGCACCTTGTGCCGTATCTTTGGTCTTTCCGGTACTGATCTGGCTGATGGCTCAAAACGTCTCCCCGATCACGGGAGGTTTGATGCTCTTCGTCTTCGGCGTGGGTCACGGTGTACCGATCATACCCATATCCACCTTCTCTCGAACATTTTGCGGAGCCATCGGCGAAAGGTACATCGCCGCAGGAAAGTGGATTACCGGAGGTTTCGGATTCTTGATCATAGCGACAGGCGTGGTCTTTGCGGCCAGGTACTTCGGCTACACGTTATGGTGATCTTCGGATCCAAACCCTTTTGGGCCTGGGTCCTATCTTAGGACTTCCGGAACATGGCGAAGAATGGTGAGGATCTGAAGGTCCGCCCTCCCCGAATACGTCGGGAACTTTGGGCATGATCGAGTATTGTCGCGCACGAACCATCCCCGAAGGTACCCTGTCCTTGGTTTCCGAAACTCAACTTAGATCCCTGCTTCCGTGACGGACACCTGAGGTCCAAACCGCTGCTCTTCTCTTTCTGATGAAATGTGAATAGATGTCTCGCGGCAGATCGCCGAAGGTCAAATTCGGGGCGGCTCGTCCTCGGTATATCGAGTTTCCTCCTGGCATATCTCTCGCCCTTCTGACATACGTCTCGCCCGCCCTCGCATATATCCAGCAAGTCATAATACGCCCCACGCATCTTCGCATCTCTTCGGCTCAGCATCCCCCACTTCCATTCCAACATCGGTGGGGAACATAAAGAGGGTCAGTGATCCTATCCGGAAAATGAGCAGATCCTGGGGAAATGGTCTGGCCGCCTTTCATCAAAAGGAATAAATGGTAATAATTCAAAGACCCGGCCCATAGGAAAAGGGAGGTTAGGTTATCCATGAAAATAATTTTGACGGCTCTGATAGCCACCATGCTCCTGGTGGGCATGGTCGCAGCTGCCGGAACTCCAATTGAGCTGAGCACCCTAGGCAAAAAAACGGAGATGAAGTCTAGCATAACCCCTGTGGTCATAACGTACACCCGAGACGCGCCCAAAACCACCACAAACGCGGTGGACGTGAGGACTCTTGGCAGAAGCTTCGGCACCTTCGCGGGCAAGGCCAGCATTGAGCCATTATCAATTGGCGCACCCATGCCCATAACTTACACGCCAAGCTTCTCGATCTCCGTGAGCAACAGGACCTCTTCACAGGTCACGCTCTACACTCCGCCCTTCTCCATAGGGAACATAACCAAAACCACACCTGAACAGCTGATATTCGGAGGAGCGTGAAGGCCTCTATCGAGGCCTTCGCAAGATCCGTAAACTCCGGAGCTGAGAGGATCTGGTGCTGAGATGGGGGGTGGAGAAGCATGAAGGTCAAGCTGGTGGTCGACGGGAAGACGGTTCCCATGAACCACTTCGCCCAGGAGATCATGGAAAAGGTCGTCTCGGGCGTGGCTGAGTCTCTGCGGGGGGTGGACCCCCAATGGAAGAAGATGGTCGTCGAGGTGGAGCGGGACGATCTCGCAGACTGATTGATATCAATCCTTTTTGGACTTTTTGAAGGCCGAGGAGAGGTCTATCAGGTATGTGCCCTCTTTAACGGCCATCACCAGCTCGTCGCGCTCGAAGAGCGATGGAAGGTTCAGTTCGTAGGTGCCAGGCTCCGACATCCTGATGCTCTCCAACGTCTTATCTTCGTCGTGCAGGAGTTTATCAGGTCCCCGATCCGGAGGGTTTTGGGATCTGTCCTTGAGAGAATCGAGATCAAAAAATCCGTGCTTGCCCTTGGTCCTCTCATTCCGTCTTTCTTTTCGGCTCGCCCTCTCTTTCCGCACTTCTTTGGGGCGATCCATTTTGTGATCTTGGCGAGGACCTTCTTTCAGTATTTGTCGGAGAGAATCGTCGCCCTCCGGCCAAGACTCGTAGGGCCCTCCGATCTCTGAAGCCTTCAGCGCACCCCGAACCTCTTTAACCTTATCTTTGGACTTCACAAAGAGAAACTTGTTCCAGCCGCAAACGGGACACCCTTCAAGAACGTCCATACCGTCTTCGAAGACGCTGTTGCATCTGGTGCACATGTGGGGCATATGAATCAGTCACCGACCGAGACCTTGGTGCTGATCTGGTACTTGTCCTTCTCAATAGTTCGAAGCTGGTTTGCAGGCCCGATCACGGTCATCCTGGTCTTAATCCCGGATTTGCCCAGGATCTTGTTTATCAGGCTTCCCTCTTTCTTGACCGGGTAGCTTTCGATCTCTATGCCCGAGAACTCGTCGAGGCGTATCTCGGTCATCGTCATCTCGATCAGCTTGACCTCTTCTTCTGGGGTCAGGCCCATCTCCAGCACCACGATGTTTCCCCTCTTGACCTTGTTCAGTATGAGCCTGATCTTTTCCATGGAGGACATGCTCTCAAGCCTATCGGCAGAGATCAGATCCATCTGTACTTCCCGCATCATCTCACCCGAAGTGCCTTGCTATGGCCACATACAGCTCATCGATGTTCGACCCGTCCAGGGCGGAGATGGTGACTATGGGGTGTTGCGGAAACGCCGCCTTTATCCTGGAAGGAGAGGCTTTGGGCAGATCTCTTTTGTTGGCCACGATCAATAGGGGCAGCTTTCTGGCCTCCATGTTTCCTACCACCGTAACGTTGACCTGGGTGTAAGGATCCTCTGTCGAGTCCATCACCAAAAGCACACCGTCCAGGTCTTCCAGCCATTTTATTGCCTCGATAACCCCTTCCGTCGCCTCCTTCGCTCTCCTTTTAGCTTCTTCCTCTTCCAGCCCGTAAGCCATGAACTCCCTAAAATCGATCTTGGTCGCCATTCCCGGTGTGTCGACTATATCCAGCTCGATGCTCGACCCGTTGGTATTTATGACCACGCCGTCCGTCCTCATGGCACTTCTCGTCTCGTGAGGTATGTGAGACGTTCCGCCAACTTCCATTCCGCCAACCTCCGTCTCGCTCCAGTCCTTCACGATTCTGTTTGCCAAAGTGGTCTTGCCGGCGTTGGGCGGTCCATATATGCCTATTCTGGCCCTCTTTTTACCAAAGATCCATTTTATCCAGACGGCAAAGTTCATCCTGAGACTTCTGATGACTCTCATGCCCAATCCTCTAGGTGATAGATGACCATGTATATACTAATAATTTTCCACTACTTTTTTATAGACCGCAATGGGAAATTAATCAGAACATCTCTCAAAATTTTCCTGATTATCAGCCACTTGACCCAGGGTAAGGCTCGTAAGAGGCCCACCCAAACTCGAACAACTCCGCTTCTGAGATTAGAGCGGACAAAGCAGGAAGACCACTTATATCAAAAATACATAACCGGCCTGACAGAAATTGCTTACAGGTTCATCCTCGGAAGGCCGAATGCGACCGACCTTAAAGTGGAGAAAAAGATCAAAGGTGGTACGACGGCGTGGAGTGGGAACATTCCCTTCGACCGAGCTTGTCTATCCACCAGATTTCGATTGACTCTTCAGAGGGCGAGGTGCTGGCTTTGGGCAGGACAGTCAGACCTGAAAGCTTCGAAGTCGCCCGACTTTCTGATCTCCTTCCAAATCTCTTTTAGAGACTGCTCTCGGACGTTTCCCCAAACATCGCCGATGTAAGGACATGGCCTTACGCTGCCATCCACGCCCACGTGAATCCAGCGGCGTCCTGCCATGCATCCAAGCATCTGACCCTCGAAGTAGGTGCTGGCAAATACCCTGGGACCGCCCGGGGTGCGGTTGACCTTCTTGTAAAACCTGATTATCGCCTCTCGGTCTATCTGGGTGAGGCATTCTTCGGGGGATTTTGGTATCCCTTCCCAGATCGAGAACTCGTGAACCCCGAGCTCTGTCGCAAAATCGTAGAGGTCGAAGATCTCTGAGACCCGATCGCCCTTGACGTGGACGGACATGGTGACGAGAAGGCCCGCATCCAGAGCCATCTTTATTGCATCGACCGCTTTCTCGTGAGCTCCGGGGACGCCCCTGATCTTATCATGGACTTCAGGATCGGTGCTGTAAATCCCTATCAAGATGTTGTATAGGCCAGCAGCCTTCAGCTTTTTCGCCTTCTCCGGCGTCATCTCGAGGCCCGGTGTGAACATGTTCACCACAGCTCGCTCTGGATCGACGTGGCGAATTAGCTCGAAGATGTCCTCTCTCTTTAGGGGGTCGCCCTCCGTGAAGGTGATTATGCTGGCACCGAGTTCCTGGGCCTCGTCGACGACCCCGAAGATCTCCTCAGTCTCCAGCTCGCCCTCGCCCTCTTTGATCAGGCAATGATCGCAGTTGCAACCGCATTCCCTTGTGACCTCTATACTCACAG
>DUKF01000196.1 GCA_013329455.1 Methanotrichaceae archaeon
GGCCTGGCCGTGGTAGTGGCCAAGGGCGATGTAGGAGAAGTCTCCTTTCAGGAAGCTCTCTTTCAGCTCGTGCTCGCCGACGGTCCTGAGCCTCCGGTTCCAGAGGGCCTCGACGAGGCCGTGCATCACCAGAACGTCCCGGCCCGATGGATTCCCCATCCTGAAATCCTGCATTTTTCGAAACTCCTCCAGGTAGTCTTCGGGGCCGAGGCAGAAGGGGATGCAGTGAAAAAAGTGGTCGCCGACCTCGAAGCACTCGTACCGGTAGTGGTGGGCGATGTTGACGCCTTTCATCCCCTCAAAGAGGGTGAAAGGGCTGAGGGCGGCGTAACTCTTGGGGGCGTCGTGGTTTCCGCTGATGATGATGACGGGAATTTCGGCCTCGACCAATTTTTCCAGGTTCTGCTTGAAGACGTAAAGAGGCCTGATCCGAGGCCTCACGTGGTGGAAGACGTCGCCTGCATGGACGACGGCGTCTGGCTGAAGCTCGATTATCTTGTCCACCGTCTCATTAAACCCCTGGTAGATCGTCTCCTCTCGGAGGTTTCTTCCCCACCGGTCGACCCTTCCGTAGGCGGAGAAGCCAAGGTGCGAGTCTGCCATGTGCACGATCTTCATGAATCGCTCTCCCCGGATCTAGTCTGGCGGAAGGTTGAAGCCTCTGCTCCTCGGTTTCTTTTCCCCAGACGCCCCCGATCGGTTCAGATCCTCCAAGTACCTCTCATAAAGGTGAATCCTCGCCGGGACCGGGAAGGGTATGTTCAGAGTGCTTATGATCGCCTCGCCCTTCTCCAGCGTCTGGATCTCGACGTCCAGAGATGATAGGTCCTGCTTTGCCGATTCCTCAAGGCGGGTTCTGTCGTTTCTGTCGGCGAGGCCCAAGATGACGAGGGTGTTGAACTGGGATAGGAGCTGTTTATCGATCAGCTTTGGCTGCTGGGTTATGGCGCATAGGCCCACCCCGAACTTTCGCCCCTCCCGAGCGATCGACTCGAACCGGGTGAGTCTACCCTCGCCTCCGCCAAGAACCCTCTGCGCCTCCTCGATGGTTATGAGACAGCCTTTTCCTCTCGCGCCCTCGGCGCTCTCCTTCTTGTACCGATCGAGGATGTGGCGGGATAAGAGCGAGAGGAGAAATAGCTCGCTCCTCTCGCCGAGGGTGGGAATGTCCACCAGGACCACCTTTCCATCCAGGAGGTTTGAGATTATGCCGGGGATGCTGGATGTCATATCCGAGATGTACCGGTTCTTGTCGAGGATCGTCTTTATCGTCCGGCTGATCCTGCCTATGGTCTTCTCGTGGAACCCCTCTGCGATCATCTTGGCGGCGCCCTCTGGAGTGATTATATCTTCGAGCCAGGCATCCTCGTAGAAGACCCTGGAGACTGCCTCCAGAGCCTCCCTCTGGGCCGGGGTCCAGTCGTAGAGGACCTCTATGTCTTGGGGCCGGATCTCCTTTTTTCCCACCGTAAGATTCGAGACGAGGGGATCTTTGAGGTGGCCGGGGTCGGTGGAGTAGCAGACGATCCCGTCCCTGTACTTGTCCAGGTGGAGGAGCCCTTTCGTTCCCTTCTTGCCCAAAATGTACTCGCCGTGAGGGTCGACGATTAGAAGACCCAACTTCGATTCTTTCGAGGAAGACTTTTTCATGCAGGAGGCGGCAAAGACTTTCATGAAGTTGGATTTACCCATTCCCGTCGTCGCAAAGACTCCCATGTGGTGGTCCATGGCATCGCTGTGTAGGGCAACAGGGATCTCTCTCACGTCACGGCTTCCGTTCCTGAGGCGTCCCACCTCAATGTCCCCCATCACTTCCATGAGAAATTGAAACTCATCTTTTTCTGCCTTCGTCACCGGAGAGAACTTGGTGGGGATCGTCCTCGACTTCCTGAACTGCTCCTTTTTTCCTAACTCTTTTAATATGCAACCTAGAGGCTCAGCCACCACTCGGTTGAATATGTGATCCTTGTCGTAGAACTCTTCACCCCGGACCATTGTGTCCCAGTTGCCGTCGTAGTTGGAGTCGTGCCGGATGTCGGTGATTCTTGCAAGAAAAGTCGTGTTTCTCTCCACCCTTCGGTCGTGGATTGAGACGATCTCCCCAAGCTCCACCCACTCTTCACTGGGTACGATGAAGTGATACTCTCTTACGTCTTTTGAGATTATCTTGTTGTAGGGGTTTGAATTCTCGTCTTTCTTTATGGTTTGAGGTTCCAGCTCAAAAGGGTCCTCTCCCTTTCCTGACGACCCTTTCCATCTCTCGTCTGATATATTTGCCATTCTACCTCCTCCGAAGTCCGTCCAGAATTTCGTGATAGTCGAGAGCGCCGCGAATCTGTTGCTCTGTCAGGCCCTCGCCCCGGAGCCCCTCGAAGAGGGAGAGGCGCGTGAAGTCTCGCTCTTGAATCGGGATTTTTAAGTCCTGGTGCGCCCTGAAGAGGGCGTGAGGGTAGCCCAAACTTTCGGCTGATCGAGCGTACATGGTGACGTGTCCGAGGGCTTCATCTATGTGGCCAGCCACGCAGTTCGGCGCGTCGATTCTGAAAGCGTGGGTCGAACGCGGATGGAACTTTGCCACGTAAGTTTTTCCGCGCCAGGGGTCTTCCCTGATCACCTTTTTGCCGCTGAGCTGGACGTACCAGGGCTTATCGGGCACCGCCCCGCTCCCGATGTAATCGGTGCTCCTGATCAAGGGCCTGGAAATTTCGTCCCCCCAGGAGAGCTTGCTCGACTTGCTGACGCCGAGAAGGTCTGCCCCCCTCTCCTCGGCCCGCTCGAATATCCAGTTCAATACCTCTCGATAGTACGGATCTCTCCAGAGGGAAAAGCCCCCATCGTAGAGGACGACGTCTCCCTCTTTTGCCACCTTTACGGCTTCGGATAAAGCCACATGCTCCTGAAGGTCTCTGAAGAAGGTCGATATCCGGTCCAGCTCCTCCTCGGACTTGAGCTCGAAGGGTTCCTTCAGGCCGAAGATTCCCCTTCGGTACCGGTTGAAATACAAAGGATAATTTTTCCGATCTGCGGAGAAGAGGTCGTCGTAAGTGATGACCGTCTTCTGCCATTCGGTGCCGCGGTAGACGACGTAGCCGGCCCTGATGTAATTCAGGCTGACGTTTCCTAGATCCAAGACGACGACGTTGCTCCCGTCGATGGCGAATATATCGCCGTCAAACTCTTCAGGGACGATCTCGCGGAAATCGCGCCCGAGGATTCCCGTCTCAGTCTCGAACTCCCCGATATTGACGGGCGAGAAGTAATCCTTTATCGCGCGGGCGGTCTCTGCAAGTTTTTCCCTGTCGATCATCCAATAATGGAATTAAAGGTCGACGTATATACCGATTTTGAGAGGGACAGTCCCAAACGATCTCATTCTTCGAGGGCGCCGTTTTAAAAAAGCCAAGCAAGATCCATTCGGCTGGATCGATGCCGGAGGATCAACTATCTCTCGTCCATTTCATCTTGTTCAAAGCCACTGAGAAATGCTCTGCTTCGTCAAGATTTTTGAAGAAGCCTTCATATCCTGTCCAATCTGGTGACGAATACCCAACGAAGCCCCACTCCCTTTTGTCCTGAGGTAGAATCCCAACCAACCGTTCTTTATCTTCATCTAAATATTTAGCTAATCTGTTTATATAAACCTGGAACTTGAGCCCATCTTCAGGATTGCTATCCTTGGGGATCAGACTAAATATGGTATTTTGACTTCCGCTCATTACGCCTACGAAAGCAATGGAGCTTCTAGTCGTATTTTTCCTGTTGAATATAATAGCGAGCCGCTCCACGAGCAAGTCGTAGATATCTCCAACCCCATTGTCTTTAGACATCTTCTGTAAATCATCATATGACAAGGGTGGAGGTCTTTTCGAAGTCGTTTTAGTTCGGGTGCTATATTCTACCTGAGTTGGATCGATCAAAAACACCCTTGAGAGCAGCTCCTTTCCATCTCCATTCTGGAAGTACTGAAACGTTGCTGCGTTGATCCCCACGCCATAGTTGTCAGACAAATACCGAATAATCCTCTCAGAGCGACCGTCTATCTCCGAGGCGACGATGACCATGCTGTGGTGATCGTTTAATATTTCGGGCAGCTCTGACCCGAACTCGGTTCTGAAGCAATTCTCCAAAGGGCCCTTTTCTCCGAGATAACCATTCGCGATCTCCGTTATCTTTTCGTTCGAGAGGTCCGCCACCCAAGAGGCGTAATCCAAAGCTTGGGCGGTCACTTCCCTTGGCGTCTTGTCACGCTTAAGCTCGACGATAACAACTTCCCCGTTATAGTCGAGGCAGAGGAGGTCGATAGACCCGCCAAAGTCGGTATCTACTTGTCTTCCAATTACCTAAAGGTCACTCGAAAGGATGGAGATATCCCGTTCCAACCATTTTTCCAGCCGGGCTTCGAGATCCAATCTGGTCTTCTTTATCTCCTCCAACCGATCCCCCTCGACAATTTCCCAAACCCTGACATCTTCCGCCATAGTCTCCAACCCGAGATCACTCTGATATCATGAAAGAAGATCCCATTGATGAGCTTATCCCAGGATTCTTCGAATCCAACAGAAACTCCACAAGACTCAAAAAGTCGTAGGTGAAAATAGTAGAAGAAGAGGTAGATTCGGATGGCAGAGAAAAACTTGATCGCCTGGAACGTCGACGAGGGGGACTATCCCTCGTCAGCAAGCATGGACGAAAAGCTCAAGTTCCTCCTTCGGTATGCGGTTTTGGCTCCTTCCGGCCCGAACAACCAACCCTGGAAGTTCGCCGTAAACGACGGCGAGGTAGTGGTCATGGCAGACTTCGACAGGACCCTTCCGGACGTTGAGCCCGCCAACAGGACGATGTACATGAGCCTGGGATGCGTTCTCACAAACCTGCTTCTGGCCGCAGAGCACTTCAAAATGGGCTACGAGGTCGAGCGCTTCCCTGACGGAGTCGATGCGGAGACGATTGCGGTCGTGAAGTTCAAGGAGGATGCCGGCAAGCCCCAGTTTCCGCCGGACCTCTTCGACGAGATCACAGAGAGGCACACCAACCGGGGAGCTTACGACGACCGGCCGATCGAGGCCGAGAAGATCGAAGAGATGAAAGAAGCCATCGACGGGGCGGGCTTTAAGTTCGATGTACTCACTGACACCAAGAGCAGGGCGAAGATGGCCGAGATTCTCGGAAAGTCCCACAAGATCCAGCTTGGGAACAAGGCATTCAGAAAGGACCTCGCTCGCTGGATCAGGGCCAACAACGAGGATGCCTGGGACGGTCTGCCAGGCTACGCCTTCGGATACTCGGACTTCGATTCCTTCTTCGGCCAGTTCATCTTCGGAACCTTCGATACATCCACCTCCAGGGCCAGAAAGGAGATGGCTCTCATGAATGCCTCCCCCGCCGTCGGAGTATTGAGCACCGATGCCGAGGACAAATGGATCTGGGTCGAGACGGGAATGCGATTTGAAAAGCTCTTTCTCACCGCCACGAAGCTCGGCGTCAGGTTCGATCTCTTCAGCCAGCCGGTGGCGATCGAGGAGATTCGCCGGGAGATGATTGAGATACTCGACGTCAACCATCCTCAGATCTTGATAAGGATGGGCTACGCGCCTCCTGCCAAGCACACCCCGAGAAGGACGGTGGAGATGGTTCTGGCCGGGAAGTGACCCTGATCAAAAACGAGATTGTCGATCTGAGGCAGGTCAAGGTCCGAGATGAAAGCGCCCGGCCCGATCGGCGGGAGAAGGTCGCGGGCGTCTCTCCTCACTCGACCTTTCCCGCGCCATTTTCCGGGGTTCTCAAAGGCCAGGCGGGGCCAAAATGAATCTGCTGCTGGGAAAAATGAGGAGATACGATCATCTTAGATTGCGCCTAAAAAGCACTCGATCCATCCGTCTCCTCGCTCGCCGAAGCGCTTGTTGAAGCCGAGGCGCAGAAGCTCCATCTCGGACATCTCGATGCACGAGATCTCTCGTCCGCCAGCTTTCCTGAAGATGCTCGACAGCTCCCCCTCGGTGTAACACCTCGTCCCGTCGGTTCCGGCCTCGCTTCGGATCATGGAGAATATGCCCTTTGGGATCTTTCTTCTCGCCATCTTCACCTCTGAGCAGGGTACCAGGTACTCGACGATGAAGTGATTCCTCCCGCCGGATCTGAACTTCGAGACGATCCCCTCAAGACTCTTTTTCGGCAGGTAGTAGCTGATCCCTTCCATCAGAACGATCGCCGGAGCTTCTGGATCGAAGCCCACCCTTGCCAGCCGGTCGAGGAGGTCGTCGGAGGTGATGTCCGCTGTCAGGCATCTCAGCTTTTCAGCACGATCCGGCACGAGCCTCGAATAGAGACGCTTCTTCACCTCAAGGCCCGCCAGGTCCACCTCGAATATTTTGGCGATCTTGGCGTGGTTTTCGAGGAGAAGTTCCAGAGCCAGGGGTGACTTTCCGGCGGCGAGGATGACAAGCTGCATCTGCTTCCCCACCACAACCTCGGATTCGGCGAGGAGCTTTTCGACGAGGCTCTTAATGAAGTGCTTTCTGTTCAGAATCACCTCGCCGTACCAATCGCAGATGGTGTCGCACCTTCGAAGGAGGTCTTTTCCAGAGGAGAGGTCGAGCATCTCTACAAACTCGCGGGCCTGGGCCGGGCCCCTGGCGTATAGGGGAAGCGACCAGAGGATTACCATGGCCGCTGTGGGGTGGAGACTCAGCTTCTCCGAGGGCTCAATCAGATCGTTTTTGGACATGAGACGAAAGCTCCCGATTGGAAGAACCAGCATTTGTTTCGGCCTTGATCTGCCATTTCACAAGTTTCCAGGCTTGGATGTTACCTCCCTGGACGTTGTAGTTTATTTACGTAACGCGGGACAATTTCAGATGTCGAACTCCGAAGCTTCTTCGACCCTTCAGTCGCCAAACCGGCAAAACGCCAAACAGCCAGAAT
Organism: Methanotrichaceae archaeon; assembly: GCA_013329455.1. Taxonomy (GTDB): domain Archaea; phylum Halobacteriota; class Methanosarcinia; order Methanotrichales; family Methanotrichaceae; genus Methanocrinis; species Methanocrinis sp9297u. The sequence goes on from DUKF01000196.1 coordinate 6,922, forward strand.
CAGGATATTTGGATAAAGTTATTATCAAATGCGGTCCATAAACTTGGGTGGAGGAGAAATATGTACCTGAGTATAAGGCGTTACAAGACAGACGAGGCCTATGTCGGAGAGGTTATGAGGCTCGTTGAGGACAGGTTTTTGCCCCGGATCAGAGAGATCCCCGGTTTCGTCAAATACTACGGCGTGGACTGCGGCGACGGCCTTGTGGCCTTCATAAACTTCTTTGAAGACGAAGCCGGAGCCGAGCGGTCGAACGGCATCGCGTCAGAGTGGGTAAAAGAGAACCTCGCCTCCTACTTCCCGCTCCCGGCCGACATCACCGCGGGAAAGGTGATGGTGAGCGGCGAAAAGGTGAGCTGAGGCAGGGGACCAAGGCTGGCCGAGCAGGTTGATGATTGTTGACGAGGGAGGCGAAAATATGGCGTCATTGAAGACCCGGCCCTTTGGCAGAACTGGCCGGGATGTCACCGTCGTGGGCCTCGGCGGCGAGGGGATCCTCCGGACCCACGGCGAGGAGGCGAGGGCGGCGCAGGTGATCGAAGAGGCCGCCCTCCAGGGGATCGGCTACTTCGATACCGCCCCCGCCTACTCGGGAAGCGAAGGCTACTACGGCGCCTTCTGGCGGTCCCATCGAGAGCTTCGGGACGGCATCGGCATATTCCAGACGAGCAAGTCGGCGACCCGAGACGCGCGCGGCGCCCGAGCCGACCTGGACCGGACCCTCAAGACCCTCGACCTCGACCACCTCGACCTCTGGCAGATCCACGACGTCAGGACCCGGCAGGACCTGCGGGAGATCGAGGGTCCCGGCGGGGCTCTTGAGGCTTTCATCGAGGCGAAGGAGACGGGCCGGGCGAAGCTCATCGGGGTGACGGGCCACCACGATCCCTCGATCGTCACCCATGCCGTCGAAAACTGGCCCGTCGACTCGGTCCTAATACCAGTAAATCCCCTGGAGGGGGTTATCGGCGGGTTTCTCGACGCGGCCCTCCCGGCAGCGAAAGAGCGGGGGATCGCCGTCATCGGGATGAAGGTCCTGGGGGGTTCTCACTACCTCAACCCCACGGCCGGGATCGGCCCCGATCTCCTCCTCAGGTACGCCTTATCTCAGGAGATCACCCTTGCCATCGTCGGATGCTCCACCCCCGAGGAGGTCCGGCTTTTGGCCCAAGTGGGCCGAGATCCGGAGCCGATGTCCACTGAGGAGCAGGAGAAGATGCTCGGGCTTTTCAGGCCTCACGCGGGGAGGCTGGCCTTTTATCGAGGGGTGGTGTGAGGCGAGAATTTTTTTTGAATGATGGCAACGGGTCGGTCGACGGAACCATTGCCGAGGACGAGAAACAAGGCGAAGATTGGCTTCGCTGGGGAGATGAAGGGTTCGATAGGTAAAAAGCCGATGTTTGAGGATAGTTTGTTCAGTATCCTTTGGGAACTATTAATACTTTTACAGTTAAAGTATCGTCATTTCGGCTAAGATCATTCTCCAGTCCCTGAGGATTGGCTATTTTTCCTTCGGGATCGTAGACAAAACAAACTAGAGTTTTGCAAGAAGAGTGTGATTGATAACGTTCGATATCGACGATAAGCTGTTCGCCGAGTTCTTTGGCATCAAGTCCCTTCCTCGTTTTTTTGACCTCGATGACGATTGACTCGTTTTTCAACAAAAAGTCCATTCGAGAAGATGTTCCAGCATAGCTTGGAGTCCATTCTTCAGGCCATATATCCTCAAAATACAGTTTCACAAGAGCGTGTAGTAAATCTTGAACGTCGTACTCATCGTCAATATCTAAAGTTGGAACGTCCGGCGTGGCGTGAATGAAGTTGCCTGGCAACCAAGTGAAATCGCTTGCAGATATGTTCTACCATATGAACAGGGTCCAAAGAACCAGAATCAGGTGCGGCTTTTTCGATCTCCTTTTTCCTTTCAGTCCAGGGGAAGGGTGCACCGCATTTTTCACAATGTTTTGGAACCTCAATCCCAGACCAAAAGATATCATCTGGATTTTGGAACTCGATGCCTCTTATTTCCGTACCACATTTTGGACAAGTATAAATCGTTTTTTCGCCGCATTCGTGGCAATGATCTTTTCTAAGATTCGGCTCTTGATAGTAACTATCGGTTATTTGATGACCATTTAAACAGACCTGTTGAGCATCATAACGACCCATCGTTACTTTCCCCTCCTTTGTCTACAAAATCTTGCATTGCCTGACGGTCTCCTCTTGCGCCGCTTCCTTTCAGATCCCGTAAATATGTTTGAGGGCCGACAGCATCTCGCTGCCCGCCTTTCACCCCATCTTCTCCCTTACAGGCTCCAGGATTGCGTTCAGGTTTTCGATGGCGCTCTTCTTGAGGTCGAGGGGATGCATCTTGCCCGCCAAGAAGTCCGCCTCCAGGGCCTCGTACTTATCGTAGGTGACATTGCCTCCGAACTTATCTGGCCGGTTGATCGTCACCTCGCCGAGGCGGGGCATGATGTGGTACTTGAACAGCTCCGTGACCGGGTTTCCTTCTATATCCTTTGCCGGGCAGTAGGCGCTCATGATCTTCTTATCGAGGTCCTCGGCACTGTCGTCGATCGAGATGTAATTGCCCTTCGACGAGGACATCTTCCCGCCGTTGAGGCCGGAGATGATCGGAGTGTGCAGGCATACCGGAGCCCGCATCCCAAGCTTTGGCATCTCTTCTCTAGCCAGCATGTGGATCTTCCGCTGATCGATCCCGCCTACGGCGAGGTCCACCTTGAGGGCCGCAATGTCCACGGCCTGCATCAGGGGGTAGATCATCTGGGAGACGTGGGGGTTGTCCATGTTCCTTCCCACCTCGTCCATCGACCGCCGAGCGCGGTTAAGGGTCGTACTCCTCGCCATCTTCAGGACGTTTGTCACGTACTCAGGCTCGAGTTGGTAGTCGGTTCCGTAGACGAACTCAGTCTTCTCCGCATCGAGGCCCAGGGCGATGAAGCACTTCTTGTTGTAGTCGGCTGTCGCCCTGACCTCTTCGAGGGTCCCCTTCTCGTTCAGGTAGGCGTGAAGGTCTGCCAGTAGGACGACGACCTGAAAGCCAGCCTCCTGAAGGTCGATCAGCTTGTTTGCGGTGAGCATATGGCCCATGTGAACCTTGCCGCTAGGCTCGTATCCGACGTAAGCCCTCGGATGCTCCTTTGCCTCCATCAACGCCTTGAGCTCGTCCAGCGTGACGATCTCCTCTGCATTCCTGATCACAAGCTCAAGCCTGTCCAAACGATATCACCACCACCCCAGAGGAGAGGGGATGTATAACGCTTTTGGTTCCTTTTGGGAAGGGGACTCAAGGGAGGCAAGGCGAGGGGTAAGGCGAGGTGAGGCGTCGGCAGGGGTGGGAGTAGGATTCGTTCGAGGGAAGGGTTATTACCGACTTGGGCCAAGGACGTACCATGAAGCAGAAGGGCGAGCGAAAATCGGAAGAAAAGCCCTCAGCCGGGATGAACGCCGCCAGAACCAGGGAGAAGAACCTGGGCCTCATCGTCCTCGCGGTCATCTTCGCTTTGATATTCTGGGACTCGTACTGGTTTCTCTCCAAGTTTTTGCTTCTCTTCGTCATCGTCTACGTGGTCTACGTAGGCGCAAAGTCTCGATTCTGATTTTGGCGATTTGCTGATGGAAAGGGTTATCAGAAGATAACGCCCACCTATCCGTCATGTCACGCAGAATGCTGGGCAGGTCCGGCAGGATACGGAGCCGCGAACAGAACATCATATTTCTGGTGCTGGCGGTCGTGATCGTAGCCCTTCTCTGGAACTTCATAGGGGTCATCTTCAGGGTAGCCCTCTTCGCCATCGTTGTCTACCTCGTCTACCGCCTCCTTCAGAGTTACTTCTGAAAGGACGTGAATAAAAAGAGACGGTGACAAGCGAAGCGGGAGCCGGGTGCAGATAGGAATAGCAGCGAAACTAGCGGCCAAAAGCAAAAGGCTAGAAGCCAAGACCTCTGGGGCCGAGCCTGCGGCTCAGATAGAGGAAATCGTTATCATCTCAAAGGGTGGATCTTGATACATGACTAGTCAGATTCCAGTTCGGACCGGGGGGAGTCGATCTCTCTTGCAGACCGTGCTTTTCCTGGTCATCGCGCTGATAATCGCCGTGATCCTCCTGGACGTTATAGGCTTTCTGGCAGGGATTTTGATCTTCGCTCTGGTGGTCTACATCGTCTACCTCGTCCTTAGCCACTACTTTTGAGGCGGTCCCAGATCCGCTCGGCCTCGGAGAGGTCCTCTTCTGTGTTGAGGTTGAAAAAGCTGAGAAGCTCAGGATCTACCGGGCGTAGAAGCGCCACGGAGACGTTCTTCACCTGCAGCCCTTTTAGGGGGTCTCTGATCCTGCGCTGGCCAGCCTTCAGGGCATTCTGGCAGGCCCGGGCCATCAGCTCGGCCCTGTAGACGGCGTGAAGCGGCTCGATGAAGCCACCCTCCTGAGCAGGTATGGCGGCGTCAGACCCACAAGCGTAACTGAACAAGAGCTCCAGGACCTTTGGATTTAGAAAGGGCAGATCGCAACCCACCGCGAGAGCGTACTCTCCCCTGGCCTCGGCCATCCCGGCGGCCAGCCCCGCCACGGGTCCGAAGCCCTGGACCGAGTCGCAGACGAGCCTCGCTTTGGGGACGAGATTTTGGAGCCTTGCCAACTGCTCCTCGTCCCTTGCCACCACCACCACGTCATCGACGACCTCGGCCACTAGGTCGACTGTCCGCTCGATCATCTTCTTGCCGAAAAACTCGAGAAAAGCCTTCTCTGAGCCGATCCTTCGCCCGGCGCCTCCGGCGAGGATCACGCAAGACCTGACGATTCCCATCCCTTCTCCTCGCAGTCCTCCCGCAACGCCCGGATGAGGATGGCTTCAGGATTTGAATGAACCTTCTCGGAGTGGAGGGTGGTGTAGTTGGGGCTGACCGTGGCAGTCGCCCTCCTCACCTCCTCAAATAGAGAATTCATGGACGAGAGGTCTGGAGCCTTGCCGGTCGCTCCAAGCCTCCTATATGCAAGGTCTCTTGTGAATTTGTTTCCGAGAATGATCAAAGTCGACTTGCCCCTTTTCGAGACCTCGGCTTTGTTCCCCGAAATCTCGACGAGAAGATAGCATCCTGGGACGAGGTAGATCCTTCTTCGCCTCTGGCTCTCGACTGATATCTCCGTCACCTCTCCCACCAGGACCTCGCCCCTCTTCCAGACCTTCTCCCGGCCGTTGGATATCTGGATCCTCGACCCCAGCTCATCAGCCCTTTTTAGAAGCTCATCGTCGGTCTTGATCTTACCGCTGTAAAGCTCCTCTTCAAGAGCCTCGGCCTTGCCAAAAAAAGCTATGCTCCGCCGGTCTCCTCCTATCATCGCCCTCTTTTTGCCGGCGAATGCCACCACCAGAGACAAGTCAAACTCTCCCTTTCATCCGGGGTTCATCTCTTTTTCGTTTTCATCTGCATCTCGGCAGCGGTCACCGTCTGGCTCATCAGCATCGAGACTGTGAGTGGCCCGACACCTCCGGGGACCGGGGTCACGGCGGCTGCGACCAACAGGGCCTCATCGAACTCAACGTCGCCGACGGTCTTGTCGCCGACCCTGTTTATCCCGACATCGAAGATGTAAGCGCCCTTTTTGACCATATCCCTCTTGATGAGGCCGGGAACTCCTGCCGCCACCACCAGGACATCGGCCTCGCGGGTGTGGGATGCAAGGTCCTTCGTGAATACGTGGCAGACCTGGACCGTTGCGTTCCTGTTGAGCATCATCGCCGCCAGCGGCTTTCCGACGACGTTGCTGTGGCCGACTATCACCGCCTCCTTTCCCTCCAGGTCGACGCCGAGCTGTTCGAGGGCCCAGATTATGCCCTTGGGCGTGCAGGGAACTAGCCTTTCGTCTCCTGCGAGAAGGGAGCCCATATTCATGGGATGGAATCCGTCCACGTCCTTGAGGGGGTCGATCGCCGCCATCGCCGACGATGGATCAGAATTTCCGGGCAGGGGAAGCTGGAGGAGGATGCCGTTGACGTCATCCCTCTCATTCAGCTCCCGGATCGTCTCGATGACGTCGTCGAGGCTTGCGTCCTCGGGAAGGTTCACGTTCTCCGACCTTATCCCGACACGATCACAGGCCGAGTGTTTGATCCGAACGTACATCTGAGATGCCGGGTTTTCACCGACGATGATCGTTGCAAGGCCTGGCCTCCTTCCCTCGGCGGCGAGCTTTTCGACTCGGGCCTTCGTCTCGGCCTCCATCTTTGAAGCGAGCGCCTTTCCGTCTATGATCATCCCAGTTCCGGATAGAGGGGGAACCTCTGACAAAGCTCGGTCACCTCGTCTCTGACCCTGCTGATCACGTTCTCATCGTCGATGTTCCGGAGCACGGAACCGATCATATTTGCTATCTGGACCATCTCCTTCTCCTTCATGCCCCTGGTCGTCACGGCCGGAGTACCTATCCTGATGCCGCTGGTGATGAATGGCGATGTCGGATCGAAGGGAATCGTGTTCTTGTTGAGGGTGATCCCGGCCCGCTCGAGAGCAGCTTCTGCATCCTTGCCGGAGAATGCCATCTTCAAAAGTTTGACGAGCATCAGGTGGTTGTCGGTCCCGCCACTGACGAGCTCGAACTCCTGATCGAGGAGCGTTTTTGCGATTACGCCGGCGTTCTTCACGATCTGCTGCTGGTACTCTTTGAACTCGGGGGTCAACGCCTCCTTGAAGGCTACGGCTTTTGCGGCGATGACGTGCATCAATGGGCCGCCCTGGACGCCTGGGAAAACTGCCCTGTCGATCGCTGGGGCGATCTCCTGCTTGCACATGACGACGCCTCCTCTCGGGCCCCGGAGGGTCTTGTGGGTGGTGGTTGTGACTACGTCAGCGTAGGGAATCGGTGAGGGGTGAACGCCGGTTGCGACGAGACCCGCGATGTGGGCGATGTCGGCCATCAGGTAGGCTCCTACCTCGTCAGCCACTTCACGGAGCGCCTTGAAGTCGATCGTCCTTGGATACGCGGAAGCGCCAGTGACGATGATCTTCGGGGAGCACTTTTTGGCGATCTCCAGCATCTCGCCATAGTCGAGCATCTCGGTCTCCTTGTTCACGCCGTATTGGACGATGTTGTAGATCTTGCCCGAGAAGTTGACGGGGCTTCCGTGGGAGAGGTGGCCGCCGTGGTCGAGGGCCATCCCCATGACGGTATCGCCGGGCTTGATGAGGGCGACGTAGACTGCCATGTTCGCCTGAGAACCGCTGTGGGGCTGGACGTTGACGTGCTCTGCCCCGAAGAGCGCCTTGCACCGGTCTATTGCCAGGTTCTCGGCGACGTCAACGAAGGTGCAGCCGCCGTAGTACCGTTTGCCAGGGTAGCCCTCAGCGTACTTGTTTGTCATCACGTTGTTGTAAGCTTCCATCACCGCAAGGCTCGTGAAGTTCTCGGCGGCGATCAGCTCCAGGCCGTTTCTCTGCCGCTCCAGCTCGTCTTTTATGGCTGAGGCAATTTCGGGATCAGCATCATCCAGGAAGTTCAATTAAATCACCGGTATACGATCTTCTGGAAAGATTGTCTCGGGGGCAAAATAGGTTATGGTGGTGGGTTGGCGGCAGGGCGGCAGGCCCCGCAGGTCCTGCGCCGTCGCCACGACAGCTTTTTTACCAGAAGGGGGAATGGAGATATGATGCTCAAACGGGCGAGGATTATAGCCGACTTTCAGTTCGGGCGCGGGAGCGGACGCGCCCTCTTCGGGGAGGATACCACCTTCCAGCTGTCGAATACGGGACGGCTGAGGCACCTTTTTCGGGGCGATGAGAGGATAGCGACTGTCAGGGCCCGCGACGGCCTTTTGACCTTGAGCAGCCTTGGAGCAAAGCTCCTCTACGATCACCTGCCGGCACCGAAGCGGAGGGTGACCATTTTGGACGAGGTGGCGCCTTACATCGCCAAAGGCGGGACGGCCTTTGCAAAGCACGTCGTCGAGGTCGACCCCGAGATCAGGGCCGGGGAGGAGGTTTTGGTGGTGGACGAGGGCGGGCACCTCATCGCCACCGGAAAGGCGGTCCTCTCGCTGGAGGAGATGATGGAGATCAGCCGTGGACCTGCGGTTCTCGTGAGGTCCGGCCAGGAGGAGGACTGAGGCGAAGAGGCGATGGAGGGCGAGCTTCGATCCTGCTCGACCCGACTCGACCTGCTCATAGTCCAAGTTCAAGTTCGAGTCCCAGTCTTCAAACTTCCCGGTTGTCAACCGTCCCGACTATTCTAATTCTGCCATGATCTTTTCGAACCGTGCTCTTCTCGATCATCATTTTCTAAAGGGCGACATCGCCAGGAGGCTCTCCGCCACGTCGACGATAGCCTTTGCGGTGTAATCGACCTCCTCGTCGGTGTTCTCCCTGCCAAGGGTAATCCGCAAGGAACCATGGGCCTCCTCGGGTTTGAGGCCGATGGCGGTGAGTACGTGGCTTGCCACCGTCTTCTTCGAGGAGCAGGCAGAGCCCGTCGAGACGGCGATGCCTTCTGCGTCGAGGCGAAGGAGCAGCGCCTCCCCTTCAATGTACGAAAAGCCGAGGTTGAGGTTGTTTGGAAGCCTTTTCGTCCTGGAGCCGTTGACCCAGACGTCTTCGACCCTTTCAAGGACGAACTCGGCGAGCCGGTCCCTCATCCCCGCTATCCGCACCATGTCCTCGTCCAGGCTCTTCTCTGCCAATTCCGCTGCTGTCGCCAGGCCAATGATGCCGGGGACGTTCTCGGTTCCGGGCCTCATGCCCCGCTCGTGGCCGCCGCCGTGCATGATCGGCTCGATCTCTGTCCCCTCCCGGATGTAGAGGGCTCCGACCCCTTTCGGACCGTGGAGCTTGTGCGAGGATATCGAGAGCAGGTCGACTCCCAGGTCGTCGACTTTGGCCGGGATCTTGCCGACGGTCTGGACGGCGTCGGTATGAAAGGCGATTCCTCTCGCCTTTGCGATCTCGCCGGCCTCGGCGATCGGCTGGATCGTTCCGATCTCGTTATTTGCGTGCATCATCGAGATCAGGATCGTATCGTCCCTGATCGCCGATTCCAGAGTCTCGATCTCGACGAGCCCTTCCTTGGTCACCGGTAGATAAGTCACTTCGAAGCCTTGTCGCTCCAGGTACCTGCAGGGTTCAAGGACCGCCGGGTGCTCGATGGAGGTGGTTATGATGTGCCTGCCCCCCCGATCCTCTCGATCCTTATTACTCAGGGCGACGC
>DUKF01000003.1 GCA_013329455.1 Methanotrichaceae archaeon
GAACGACCGTTTGAAGGAGATGAGAGACCGAATCCTCGACCGGTCCCTAGCCGAGATCTCCCAGACGACCCTCAACGGCCACAGGGAGAAGAGGACGCCCCAGAACGCCAACGTCACCTTCCACCTCGTGGAAGGGGAGTCGATCACCCTCCACCTGGACATGAGGGGCTTTGCGGTGAGCACGGGCTCTGCCTGTTTCTCCCGGTCGCTTGAGGCGAGCCACGTGATAGCGGGTATCGGGGGCGACCACGAGCGTGCCCACGGGTCGGTCAGGTTCACCCTGGGCAGGTACAATACCATGGAGGAGGCAGACGCCGTGGTCGACGCCATCTCCGAGGTGGTGGAGAACCTCCGGAAGATAAGCCCCCTGGGCAAAGGAGGATTGAAATGAGCAAGTTTCCTTACAGCGACCTGGTTTTGGAGCACTTCAAGCACCCCCGGAACGTCGGCGAGATCGAAGACCCCGACGGCAAGGCGATGGAGGGAAGCCCCGCCTGCGGCGACATGGTATCGGTCCACATCAAGGTGGACGACGATACAAAAACGATCACGGACATAAAGTTCCAGTCTTACGGCTGCGCCTCCAACATCGCCACCGGCTCGATCATCACCGAGCTTGCCAAGGGAAAGACCCTGGATGAGGCGAAAAAGATCAGCTGGAAACAAGCCTCAGAGGCCCTGGGGGGCCTTCCTCCGATCAAGGCCCACTGCTCGGTCCTGGCCGTGGAGGGGCTCAGGTCCGCCATCAGGGATTATGAGGAGAGGCACGGCCTCGTCGCCGAGAAGGTCACGACGACCCGGGAAGTGGTGGAAAAGCGGCTGAAGAAGGTGATGAATCCGCTCTCCGGCCTCGACCTGGTCAGGACGAAGCTCGTCGAGGAGATCGAGGTGAAGGAAGGAAAAGTGAAGGTCGTGATCGACCTTCCGCCGGGCCACCAGTTCGCAAACGCCATCAGGGAAGAGGTAGTTGAGAAAATAGAGCCGCTCTGGGACGTCGAAGAGGTCGAAGTCGTCTTCACGGAATAGATGCGGTATGGACGGTGTGAGATAGGTATATCTAAACCGGCCTCGGTGAAACTTGAGCGATGAAGATCGATCTCGATCAGATACTTTCTCTCGCAGGCGACCTGGAGCAAGAGGACTCAAGAAAGAGGTTTCAGAGCTTTTTGGTCGAGTCGGCAAAAGACGATGACTCGATCAGGGAGATGGCGGCCCAGGCCCAAAATAGGCCTGACCTGCAGCACTGCCTCGCCCTCCAGGATCTCGTCTGGAGCCTTGGGGCCCCCCTGGGCTTTGAGCCGAGCCTCCAGTTCGGTGGCCTCTGGAAGTCACCCTCGGGGGTCCACTTTCTTCTGGAGATGGTGGCCGAGGAGCAGTCTCTGAACCTAGGTGCCCTCGTCGGTAGGGTGGAAAGCCTCGTTTCAATCTCCGCCGCCGCAACGCAGGACGAAGGGGTTGGAGAGGCAGAGGTCGCGGAAAAAGGTGAGAAGGGGGTTGAGGAGAGAGAAGTGGGGGAGTTGGAGGATGAGGAGCTGAGCGCCCTCGGCCTTCTCGTTGTCCAGGATTCAGAAATCCTCCGCGTCGAGGACGCCATCATCGAAGGGGACGAGGAGGGGCAGGTTCGGACGATCTCGATCTCCGCGCTCCTCTCCCTGGCCAGGATCGTGAAGGATTACCACCTTATCCACGAAGACGTTCTCCTACTCCTTCTCACCTCGGGCCCCTCCGTCGACCCCATCATCGACCTCATCTCCCGCGTCATATCCCAGTGCGAGGCCGAGACCCCGACCTTGGAGGAGATCGCACAGATCCTGGGACCTCTCGGACGGGGCAGCGAGAGCACGCCCGAGGAAGCGCTCCAGGATATGATCGACCAGAGCCAGTATTACGCCTTCGGGAACCGGGGTGCGGGCCGCAGGCAGATGAAGCTCTGAGGCTCTTTTTAATCAACGAAAGAATTTTCTTCGGCGATAGGGGGGCCGGGCGGCGCGGAAAATTGGAAGGGCTGAAACGGGAACGGATCGCATCTTTTGGCAACTTGGCCGTTACGTATCCTGGCGAATTTTGTGACGTTCGTCCCTCCCAAAATCCAAACTCCAAAAAGAACCTCGCCGAAAATTTTTTATCGCATTGAAGGTATAAATGGCAACTGAATTGAATGATATCAAAACTCCTCTCGGCAATCTCGATTTGTATAATTTGCATATCCCTCACACTTCAGGCGGCTGCGATCGATCCGGCTCTCGAAGGATCCGATCCGGCGGACGCCGTCGATCTGAACAACAGGGGCCTGGCCCTCTACGCTTCGGGCGACCTCGTAGAGGCAAAGAGGTGCTTTGAGGGGGCGCTAGAGATCGCCGAGAGGGCTTACGGCCCCGACCATCCCAACGTCGCCACCGTCGTCAACAACCTTGGCCTCGCCCTGCGAGATTCGGGCAATGCGACGGGCGCCAAGGCCTGCTTCGAGAGGGCCCTTGATATCGGCGAGAGGGCATACGGCCCCGACCACCCGATGGTGGCAACTTACCTAAACAACCTCGGCCTCGTACTCCGGGACCAGGGTAACCTCGCGGGCGCCAAAAGCTGTTTTGAAAGGGCAATCGAGATCGACGAAAGGGCTTACGGCCCAGACCACCCCAACGTCGCCATAAACGTCAACAATCTCGGCCTCGTCCTTCAGGAAATGGGAGACCTTCCAGGCGCCAAGGCCTGCTTTGAGAGCGCGCTTGAGATAGACGAGCAGGCTTACGGCCCAGGCCACCCTAACGTCGCCACTGACGTCAACAACCTCGGCGGGGTTCTGTGGGACCTGGGAGACCTTTCGGGCTCAAAAGCTTGCTTCGAGAGGGCTCTCAGCATCGGCGAAGGGGCCTACGGCCCAGACCACCCGATGGTGGCCACCACCGTCAACAATCTGGGCTGGGTCCTTCTGGGAGATGGGAGACCTTCCGGGCGCCAAAGCCTGCTTCGAGCTGGCCCTCGACATCGGCGAGGGGACATATGGCCCAGATCATCCCATGGTGGCAACTTACTCCGACAACCTCAACCTCGTCCTCTGGGAGATGAGAAATAAAGAGATCGCCGAATTGTGCTTGGAGGAAAACTCGACAACCTGCGGAGACGCTCCAGGAGAGATCCTGCCCTTGAATCGCCCTCGGACCGCTCCGGATCACTCTTAGACCGCTTTCAGACGGTGCCACTCAGATCGCACTCAAATCGCTTTAATGTGAAACGATCCCCAGGCCACAGGCCCATTTGTCGCTTCTGGTCATCGGTCCTGCTCGCCCAAAGGAGACATGACTGAGAAAATTATTTATTTCATGACGTTGTTAATTAAAATAAAGATTAATTAAATAGCGCTGATTAATAATTTTTTCCGAACCACAGGAGTCAATGCCCCATGCCAATCATAGAAGACTATGAAAAGCTGAGAGAGATCCTGAAAAAGAGCAGAACCGTCGCCGTCGTCGGGATATCCCCCAACGAATACAGGCCGAGCTACTTCGTCTCGAAGGTGGTGAAAAGATTCGGCTTCAGGATGTACTTCGTAAATCCCGAGTACAAGGGAGAGGAGATTCTGGGGGAAAAGGTCCTCGGATCCCTAAAGGAAGTTCCTGAAAAAATCGACATCCTGGACGTCTTCAGGCGGCCCGAGGCGATTCCCGCCCTCGCCGATGAGGCCCGAAAGCTGGGCTTTGAGACCTTCTGGCTCCAGCCTGGGACCGAGAACTGGGAGGTGATCGAGGCCCTGGACCGGGAGGGGAAGACGGTGGTCCCGGGACTCTGCATCAAGACCTGCTGCCATCTCCTGCTCCGAGATTGATAGAGAATGATTTGGAACGGAAAGAAGAGGTGGCAAAGATATGGAACTTAAGGGAAAGAAAGTCGCGTTGCTGGTGGCAAGGGATTATGAGGACCCCGAGTTCTGGTACCCCTACTACAGGATGATGGAGGCAGGGGCCGAGGTGGCCGTCGTCGGGACTGCAAACGGCGACGAGGTCGTGGCAAGCAAGCACGGCTACCCAGCCGAGATCGATCTTCGAGCAGACGAGGCCCTCGAAGAGGCTGAAGAGTTCGACGGCGTGATTGTTCCCGGAGGCTGGGCCCCCGACAGGCTCCGAAGGTGCGAGAAGACCCTAGAGCTTGTGAGAACCCTATTCTACGACGGAAAGAATGTGGCCGCCATCTGTCACGGAGCCCAGGTCCTGATCTCCGCCGATGTCGTCCGGGGAAAGAGGATGACCTCGGCCCCGGCGATCAAAGACGATATGAGAAACGCGGGAGCGGTCTGGATCAACGAGGAAGTCGTCGTTGACGGAAATATGATATCATCGAGATCGCCCCGGGACCTTCCAGCCTTCTGCAGGGAGATCATCAAAGCGATGAGATGAAGAGCGAAAAAGGGCAACGGAATCTAAGAGAATGAGCAGGTGGGAGATGGATTGGGTAAGAGGGCGGGTGATTCATCGGGGACGAGAACCCGGTCGCCCAGTCCATCGATGCCCCTTGGCTTTGGCAGCTTTCAATCAACAGACGCACACCCCGCCGCCACAGTACTCGACCTAAGCCACGATTTTCTTCATGGCGGGACCGGCAAGAGGATCGTAAGCCACAACCTTCGCCCCCCCTCTTCAGCTCCAGGATCAAGGCTCCTACCTCTGCTCCCAGAGGTCATCGGCATCTTTCTTGAAGGCGAGCCCCAAGACCTGTCAAACTTACACCCCAGCCCAATACTATAAAATTCGTTCAAAAGGTCAGAAGTTTACCTCGACGACACTCCCCTGGAGGACGTCTTCCTCGCTCACATCGACGTTCCTTGATTCCCCTCCAACGAAATCCTCCACCGGTCCCACGAGGTAGGGGCCGATCGAATGAGTTTCGCGCCCGCCATCGGTCGAATAGGGGACGGTGACCTCATAACGGCCATCCACCGGTATTGCCGAGTTGAAGTACTGGAACTTTCTCCCCTGGTTTGTGGTCATCTCCAAGATCACACCTATAGGCTTTTCGTAGGGCGTTATGCCTGTGATCTTTGCACCCTCGACCCGTTCGAAAACCTTGACCTTGCTCGTCGGAAACTTGAGGCCCGCAGAAGTCTTCGACTCGTAGACAAGGCGGAAGTGACCCAGATTCGTGCAGTCGAGGAGGTGAAGCTTGGCCAGGATGGTTCCCAGAAACCTCTTGGAGTGCTCGAAGGTAACGAGATCCGAATCAGAGGATATTATAATGTAACTTTTGGGATCTTCGTCGATCCATCGAACGATGGCCGGGAGCTTTCTGTAGATCGTCTTCTCGTCGGTTACCACATATCTGGCATCCCTCGCTCTTGTTATGGCCAGGGCCTTCTCTTCGCTATCCGAAAGGAAGAAACTGGCAGCGTCTGTTGCGCCAGCCTGGAAGTTATTTGCCACCACCGGCCTTCTCGACTGGTAAAGGATCCAGTTGCCGTAATCCCACCAGCTCAAAACGCCGTACTCCCCCGCCCGGACGGGCCGCTCGAACCCCTCCGTAACGGGCGTATTCTCTTCCAGCCAATCTAGAGTTTCGAGCCAGTCTCCGGCGACCTCCGGCTGATCATCGACGACCTCCATCAGTCCGACGACGTTTGGAAGGAGGAGTATCGCCAGAAGGACGAGAGAGAGGGGCTTGACAGCCGCAGGATCTACCTTTTGCGAAGCTCTCACTCGGTCAGCTGCCCAAAAGAAGAGAAATGCGACCAATACCGACCCTGTAACGGAGAAGAGGTACAAAAACCGGGCCTGAAAAACCGTCAAAACGAGGGTGAAGACCACCCAGACGAGAAAAAGAACCTGATCTTTGGGAAGACGAGAACGCCATGTATACCGAATCATGACTCCAAGCCCGAGGAGGGAGAAAGCCAGACCCAGACCTGGAAGGGAGACAAGATCGAAGACCTCATAGATAGGCGTGGCCTCCACAATGCTCTCCCTTGCAATACCGCCCCCGAAAAAGTAACGAAGCCCCTCCGTGAATAGCGAATGGATCTCCCGTGTAGTACCTGAGGCGTAGCTCAAGATCATGGCGAGATAGCCCAAGATCGCGACTGCAGGTATGAAAGCTGGCCATGGCACCTTCTTTGCGACGAAGAGGCGCGAAAGGACGCACAGAAATGCCAAAGCCGCCAGAGCCCCGAGAGCTCCAAAAAAGGAAGGAATAAGCCACGCCTCGCCCCAGAAAGGTAGCAAAAGGAAGAGAGCAATCCCGAAGGCACCCATCAACGGGACTACCGTCTCTGTCGAGGAGGTTCCCTCTCGCAAATCTAGGTCAACCTGTATCATCGCGTAGATCAGGAGCGCAACCATGTAAATCGGTGCGCCGAGCCAGGTATAGGCAACGGCCGCGATCAAAACCCCTGCAGCAGCCCCAAACCAGAGCCTTCTGTCCCTTTCGGTCAAGGCGTACGCGAGGAGGAGTATCGCCCCCAACATGAGGAGCGACTCCAGAACATCGTGATCTGTGCATCCGAAATGGGTTCTTACGATATGCGTTGGATTGACAGCCAGGAGGAAGGCCGAGAGGAGCGCCACCCTTTTCCCGAAGAGCTTTTTTGCCAAAAGGTAGAGGACCAGGATAGACCCCGCACCCAGGATCGGGGGTGCGAGGGCTCCTGTCATCTCGATGGCACGACCGCCACCTCCGAAAAGCAGGGAGACTCCCGCGACGACCTGGTCGAACAGGGGCGGCCATAAAAGCTCCAGACCCCAAGGATGATTGAGATAAGAGTCAAACCAGAGGGTGTGGGGAAAGTTCTCTGCGGTGTAGAAAATCCGTCGCATGTGATAGAAGGAATCGTACCCGTAAAAGAGAACGTCCCCACCGACGACGGCGCTCCTCGCTGGAACCAGCCTCAGTAGAAGGCCCAGCAGGAAGGCACCCAGAACTCCCAAAAGCTCGTACGACTTTCCTCGACCCATGAATTTTGACCTCATGCCTCCCTGGAGAAAGAAAGCCGGCTCGGCCTCACTTCCAGCTTTGGCCTAAGTCGTGACTCCTTTTAACACTTATGGAATCGATGACGGCAATCATTTACAGTATATTATGAATTTTATTAATCAAGATACATGCTCTGACCTGGCGCATTTTGAGAATCTGCCAGAGAAAGTTCGGGCTTGAAGGATATGAGATCTTTTCTCATCGGCAACCGGACCCTCCGATCAGCGCTGAAAAAGTATTTAGGCTGGGATGCTCACACCCCCCACGGTCAGATTGATGAAAGAGATTGAATCGAAGACGGAACCGGCTTGCGACTTCGACCACTGGGTGATCTCAGTCCTGGGAAAGGACAGGCCGGGGATAATTCGCGACCTCCTGGAGGCTCCAGCAAGGATGAAGGTCAACATTGTCGATTTGGACCAGAGGATCCTCCAGGGTCTCTTCGTGATGTCGATGGTGGCGGACTTTGGAAAGGCCACTGCGACCCCAAAGGAGCTGGAATCTCGTCTCCAGAAGCTCGCGACCGATCTCGGGGTTGAGGTTAGCTTTCTTCCACTCGAGCAGTACAGGGGCAAGCGGAGGGGAGGAAAGAATCTTCAGGTCGTAACGATCCTGGCCAGAGACAGGGTGGGGATAATCTACGACGTCGCGAGCCTCGCCGCAAAGTGGGGCATAAACATCGAGAAGGCGCTGGTCACGGCCAGAGGCGAGCTGATATCGATCGAGTTTGTGATGGACTTCGGCGCCGTCGATGCAGAGAGGTTGCGAGAAGAGCTCAAGACCGAGTGCGAGAAGCTCGGCCTCGACGTTGTCATGCAGGACCTGGACAAATCCGCGAAGGAGAAGAGGCTCATCGTCTTCGACATGGACTCGACTATAGTCGACTTCGAGACGATAAACCAGATGGCCCAGTTCGCGGGCGTCGACCGGGAGGTTGAGGAGATCACGGAACGGGCCATGAACGGAGAGCTGGACTTCGAAGAGGCTCTCAGGAGCAGGGTCCGTCTCCTAAAAGGAACTCCGATCGGGGCCCTGGAGGAGATCGCGAGGAACATTCAGCTCACACCGGGGTCCGAAGAGCTGATCCACCACCTGAAACAGGTTGGGTACAAGACCGCCCTGATAAGCGGTGGTTTCACCTACTTCACCGACATCCTGAAAGATAGGCTCGGCTTCGACTACACCTTCGCCAACGTTCTGGAGATCAAAGACGGTGTCCTCACCGGCGAGATCGAGGGCGAGATCATCGACGCAGCCGCCAAGGGCAGGATCGTGAACGATCTCTCCTTGCTCGAGAGGATCAGCCCCGATAGCGTGGTGGCGGTCGGCGACGGCGCCAACGACTGCCTCATGATCCAGAACGCGGGGCTCGGCGTCGCCTTCAACGCCAAGGATATACTGAAGAAGGTATCAGACGGCAGCCTCTCCAAGGAGAACCTCATAGGCCTGTTGAACGTCCTGGGCCTAGCAGACAAGGGCGGCGAGCTGCTATAGGGCTGGCGGATCTTTCTAGCCCGCGCGGAGCCGGTTGCCCTCGGCATGCCACAGACCTCAGAAGCGAACCGGGCCAAAGACCTCAAATCCGCGACCATTCACCCCAAGGACCTGACAAAGGGCTCGTCCCCGGGTGGTAGAGGCCTTGTGAGGAGCGCCGCCCGCCACCAAATCCCGATTCATTCCGGACGGAATAGAGGGGCGGCCACCAGATCCGGAAAAAGCATTTATACTTGACTGATTTTAGTGACTCTGATTCGTTGATTATCTCGTCACGGAGGATTGAATGATTTGACGACTGTTTATGACGTGCCTCCCAACAACCTAATAGATGCTGTGGCACAAGAGCTGAAGACCAGCGGAAAGATCGAGCCGCCAGAGTGGTCGGCGTATGTGAAGACCGGAGTGAACAAAGAGCTGCCGCCAGTCAATCCCGACTGGTGGTACGTTAGGTGCGCATCAGTGCTCCGCCGCCTGTACATTGACGGGCCAGTGGGCGTATCGAGGCTCAGGTCCTACTACGGCGGAAAACATAGAAGAAAGACTATCACCCCCAGTTTCGCTAAGGGTAGCGGGTCTGTCTTAAGGGTGGCTCTTCAGCAGTTGGAGAAGGCAGGGTACGTGAAGAAGATGAAGGTTGGGCGGCAGCTCACCCCAGTAGGCCAGTCTTTCCTGGACAACATATCTCATCAGGTCAAAATAGAGGTGCAGAAAACGATCCCGGAGCTTGAGAGGTATTGATTCATGGATATGGATAATGAGCTTGCAGATCTGAAGCGCAAAAGGATGGAAGAGCTCCAGAGGCAGCAGGCAGATTCCCAGACGTATTCTGCCCAGCAGGCCCAGCAGGAGCAGATGCAGCAGGAGATGGAGGCCCGAAAGCAGGCGGTTCTGAGGACGATCCTCTCCCCAGAGGCGAGGGAGAGGCTCAGCAGCATAAGGATGGCCCGTCCGGAGTTCGCGACCCAGATCGAGTCTCAGCTGGTGGCGCTGGCCCAGAGCGGCCGGCTCCAGAGCGCTATTACTGACGAGCAGCTCAAAGCCATACTCAAACAGATTCAGCCCAAGAAGAGGGAGATCAACATCACCAGACGATGAAGGTCATAGTTCTCTTCAGCGGCGGCAAGGACAGCGCCTTAGCCTCGATTCTTCTGGAACCGTTCTTTGATGTGGAGCTGGCAACCTTCGCGTTCGGTCGCCACGATACGGATAAAGCGGCAACGGAGGCCGCAAAGGTCCTGAACCTTCCCCACAGGACGATCGTCTTCGAGGACGAAGTTCTCGAGGAGGCTCTCGGGATGGTCCTGGACGCGGGATATCCAAGAGACGGTCTCAACCGCCTCCATCGGCACGCCCTCGACATCCTCTCACAGGATTGGGAGTTTGTGGCCGACGGGACAAAGAGAGAAGATCGGGTTCCCATGATGACCCCAGACGGGGTTCGGAGCCTCGAGGACAGGCACAAAGTCAATTACATAAGGCCGCTCGCCGGGTATGGGAGCAAGACCATCAACGCCCTGGCATCACGCTACATAGATTTCGAGACGCTCCCAAGCGAGGTCCGACCCGCCTCCGACTTCGAGGTGGGGCTGAGACTGGAACTGGAGGAGCGGTGTGGGCAGGAGGCAGTATTCAGGGTATTTCCTGCCAACCACATGCATACCAGAGTAGTCAGGAGGAAGAGTCTTTGAGCAAGAGAACCAAAGGCAAGAAGATCAGACACGCCAAGGCCTTCGGCCAGAACAGGCGAGTGCCCGGCTGGGTGATCATGAAAACGATGCGCAACGTGGTGAGCCACCCCAAGAGACGTCACTGGAGACGAAGCTCCATTGAGTGAGGGATAAGAGATGGCAGAGACAGAACGGGTATACACGATTCCGTTGAGGGACGTAAAGAAGGCTCCCAGATGGAAGAGGAGCAAAAAGGCTGTGGACGAGGTCAGAGGCTACTTGGCAAGACACATGAAGACCTCAATCGAGGATGTAAAGCTCGCTAGCAACCTCAACGAGGCGATCTGGGCGAGAGGCGCTCAGAAGCCGCCAACCAGGATAAGAGTTAAAGCGGTAAAGTTCGACGATGGCGGGGTTGAGGCAGAGTTTGCAGGCGAACGTGTCAGATAAACGGCTGAAGATAGCGGGAAGCGCTATTTTGGGAGTCTTCGCCAGCTGCACCGAAAAGACAGTGCTGGTGCCCCCCGAGACCACTCCCGGGGCGATCAGAACCCTGGAGAGGTACCTGGGGATCGCCCCCGTGAAGGTTATGGTTGCGGGTAGTTCGGTTATAGGGTCTCTCGTCTGCGGGAACAGCAACGGATTCGTCCTCACGCCTCACGCCACCGACGAGGACCTTGCGAGGTTCTCTTCCTACGGCAGGGTGGCTAGGCTTCCTGGAAAGATAAGCGCCGCTGGAAACGTCATCCTGGCCAACGACAGCGCCGCCATGGTTCATCCGAAGCTTTCGGATCGAGCCTGCGAGAGCATATCCAGGACCCTGGGGGTCGAGGTCAGACGGGGCACCATCGGAGGCCTGAAGACGGTCGGGATGACGTCTGCTGTCACCAACCGGGGCGTTCTCGTCCATCCCAGGCTGACAGAGACGGAGCTTGCCGATCTCGAGGATCTTTTCGGGCTTCCCGTGGACGTGGGCACCGTCAACTTCGGCTCGCCTCTGGTGGGATCAGGGATCCTCGCTAACAGCCGGGGGTACGTTGCCGGTGATGAGACGACGGGTCCGGAGCTTGGCCGTATCGAAGATGCGTTGGGTTTTATGGGGTAGTCTTATGGTCGATTTTGAGATCAGAGGAAAGTTCAAGGTGAGAAACAGCTGGCAGTCCTTCTCCAAGGTGATCGAAAGCCAGAACGAGAAGAACGCCATGGAGAAGGTCTACTCTCTGCTCGGAAGCGAGCAGGGCGTGAAGAGAAACCTGGTCAGGATAGAAGAGGTGAAGGCTCTTGGCTGAGTCTCCGGCTGCTCCCAGCGAGGAGGAGGTCAGGAGACTCTTGACGGTATATCAACAGTACCAGGCCGAGGCCGAGGCCATCGTCCGACAGCTCAGTATATTCCAGATTTCTGTGGAAGGGTGCGAAAAGGCCCTCAAGGCCGTCGAGGCAATGGAGACCGTCGAAGACGGAGAGGATATGCTTGTCCCAATCGGCCAGGACTCTTTCATCCACGCAAAGCTCACCTCCAAAGAGAAGGTCGTCGTTGGTGTGGGCGCGGGAGTGAGCATCGAGAAGAGCGCCGCCGAAGCTAAGGAGTCTCTCAGCAAGAGGAAGGCGCAGCTTTCGGATCCCTCGGGCAAGCTGAACAATACCCTCTCCAAGATCGAGCAGGAGATGGGCAAGATCCAGTCGATCGCCACCCAGTACGAGCAGCAGTTTGCAGAGTAGGGGCGGGAACGTTGTTCAATGGGTTCAAAGAGAGGCTGAAGGGGTTCAAAGAAGCCGTTTCCACCAAGATCCAGGAGAAGAGCGAGGCTGAAGCCAAGAAGGCCGAGGCGAAAGCCGCCAAAGGGACGAAGCCCTCCCCGGAGAATGGCGCTGCCGTTGTAGCCAAAGCGGAAGATGCGGGACCTCTCCCCGAGAAGAACGCCACGAAGGCGAAGCAGTCCTTCAAATCCAGGGCAAAATCTTTGATCTTCGAGCAGGAGGTCGTGCTAGACGAAAAAGACCTCGCGGACCCGCTCTGGGAGCTGGAGATGGCCCTTCTCGAAAGCGACGTCGCCCTTCCTGTGGCCGAGACGATCGTCGCCTCCGTCAAGGACGAGCTGGTCGGAAGAAAGAAGAAGATCCGGGCCGACACCGGCGAGATCGTCGAGGAGGCGCTCCGGTCCTCCCTCTACAAGGTCCTCTCGGAGAACTATTTCGACGTCGACGAGTACATCGCAAAGGCCGAAAAACCCGTGAAGATAGTCTTCGTCGGCGTAAACGGGACCGGCAAGACCACCTCCATCGCGAAGGTTGCAAAGTACCTCAAAGACAAGGGGTACTCCATCGTCCTGGCTGCCGGGGACACGTTCCGGGCTGGGGCCGTAGAGCAGATCGAAGTCCACGCCAATAACCTGGAGGTGAAGCTCGTCAAGCACAAGGACGGAAAGGACCCCGCCGCCGTGATCTTCGACGCCTTGGAGTACGCGAAAGCCCACCACAGAGACGTCGTTCTCGCGGACACCGCCGGGAGGCTTCACACCAACGTCAACCTCATGGACCAGATGAAGAAGATTGTGAGGGTAGTAGAGCCCGACCTCCTGATATTCGTCGACGAGGCGATCGCAGGAAACGACGCCGTCGAGAGGGCGAGGCTCTTCAACGAGACGGTACCGATCAACGGGACAATCCTCACCAAGACCGATGCCGACGCCAAGGGCGGGGCTGCGATATCGATCTCCCACATCACAGGAAAGCCGGTCCTCTTTCTGGGAGTGGGCCAGGATTATCCGGACCTGGTGAAGTTCGAGCCGGACTGGCTTCTCGACAGGCTGCTCGGGTCTTGAAGCAGAAGCGGGGCTTTCGGCCCCAATATTTCCAATCCAGCATTTCTGAAAATCTTGTGGGCCTTAGAAGGTATCGTCCTCTCTGGCGGGCGGAACGTACAGGGGCAGACCATCGCTCTTCTGGATGGCCCTTGCGCGGCTGAGGTACTCTTTTATCATGACCGGAAAGGTCCTCGCTTCGAGGTACCGCAGGCCCAGCTGCTCGGCCCATCTCTGAACCCCCAGGTCCTGGGATATCACCGCAGCGTTCAGCTCTTTTGCCAGAAGGAGGATGTCGATGTCGGGGGCGCTGTCGAGAATTCCATAGCGTAGGGCGTTTCTGTACTTCTCCCGAAACTTTCTCACGACCCCTCCGACGACCTCTCTTTCGATCTCGGCCCTCATCGCCGCAAGGTCCCCCTCTGTTGCGCTCAGGGCGACGCACCTCGCGACCGCCTCCCAAATAGCCTCCTCGGCGACGTTCATCCCCTTGTTTATCCTGCTTCGCATGTAGTAGACGTACTCGTAGAAGACCTTGGATGGTATCTTCACCTCGTACCTGTCCGGTGTCATCTTGACGAGCCATGTGTCGACCTTGATAAGGACCGCTTTATCGCATTCGTTATGCTTTACGAAGTCCCTGATCTCGTTGTAGACTGAGGGGTAGGGTATGTAGCAGCTTATGCCGAGGTGTAGCCTCGCCTCGGCGACGCAGTCGAGGATAGCGTTCATCCCTTCGCAAATGTTGGTGCAACCCTCCCCCTCCCAGGCGAGGGAGTCGGTAAGGGCTGTGGTATCGAGCACAAACCTCTGGCGCAACATCTTAACCAAGTATGTAAGAGGTGATATAAGACCGCTTGCGTCCCATCTTCACCGTATTTAAAGGATGAGCTACCATGAAGGGTCTCGGGCTGCGATCGCGCCCACAAGCGGATGGCGAGCCCGGATCAACGGCAAGAAGGATGCGGTGATAGGTTTGAAACCTCTGGCCTTTTCCCTGAGCAGAATAGAGAACCTGATGCACAAGGTGAGCTTTGACCCCCAGAAAATGGTGGGCGAGATCATCACCAACACCTCGATGATGGATCTGAATATGCTGGAGCCAACCCTCCGGATATTCCGGGACGTCATGGAAAGCGGCCTCGCCGTCAGCCCCTACCTGAAAGTGGAGACTTTGGGGAACCAGGCCAAGATAATATCCGCCTGCAGCATCACCGTCAGCGGCGTCTTCCTCAAAGCCGGAGTTCCCGTGAGGCCCAAGGGTGGAGGCGTGATCGAGATTATCGACCGCGAGCCGGTTCGGTTCACTGACATGCTGATGTACTGGGCCACCACCATCGATCCGATAGACGTCCTCATATCTCAGGAGCTGACCTCGGTGTTGGAGATGATGCAGACCGGAAGTGGTAGGATCCTCGGGAACCTCCAAGAAGTTCCGATGCTGGCGGGAGAGAGGATCGAGGAGAGGCTCGAAGTTCTCGCCGAAGCCGGGTTTGCGGGGGTTTTGGATCTGGGCGATCCGAACATGAACGTCCTCGGGGTCTCGGTGGAGCGGGACCACGTCGGAATATCTCTCGTCGGCGGAACGAACATCGTCGCCGCCGCCATGAGCCGTGGGATCAGAATAGAAACCGAGTCCATAAACAGCCTCACCGACATCGGGGAGATGACCCACATCGAGGATCTCGTCTGAGGGGCGAAGCGCAAAGCTCTGATCGACGAGGCGCCTTCGGCCAAGTTCTTATAACATCTGTCCTGAAACTCTTTTTCCGTGAAGAATGATGAGGTTGCGCGCCTGCTCCGTGAGGTGGGGGATCTATTGGAGCTGCAGGGCGAAAGCGGCTTTAAGGTCGTAGCCTACCGGAGGGCGGCAAGGTCCATAGAATCGATGAAGGAGGATCTGGAAGAGGTCTCCCGCAACGGCAAGCTCGTGTCGATACCGGGGGTGGGCAAAGCCATCGCCAGCAAGATCGAGGAGTTCCTCGAAACGGGAAAGATCGAGACACACGACCGCCTATTCCGGGAGACTCCGCCGGGCATGGCCGAGCTTCTCCAGATCTCGGGGCTTGGCCCAAAGACCGTATCGATGCTTCATCAAAAGCTCGGGGTCTCAAACGTTGAGGAGCTGGAGCTGGTGGCAAGGGAGCACCAGGTCCGGCGCCTTCCGAGAATGGGACCGACCTCCGAGAAGAACATTCTCCGGGCGATCGAGAGGTGGAAGAAGCGGAGCGACAGGATACCCCTGGGGGTGGCGCTTCCGATCGCCGAGGACATCCTCGGCCATCTCAAAAAGGTGGAAGGGATCGAGAACCTCACCCTGGCAGGGAGCCTCCGGAGGGGGAGGGAAACTGTGGGGGACATCGACATCCTGGCGACATCGGACTCGCCCGAGAGGGCGATAAGGTCCTTCGTCGAGATCCCCGTCGTGGAGGAGGTTTTGATGAAGGGGCCCACGAAGGCGAGCGTGATCGTGGACGAGACTATACAGGTGGACCTCCGGATCGTCGACCACCGCTCCTTCGGGACGGTAATCCAGTACTTCACCGGCTCCAAGGACCACAACGTGAAGCTGAGACATGTCGCCCTCTCGAAGGGGTACTCCCTCTCCGAGTACTCCCTGACGAGGGTCGCAAACGGCGAGGAGCTATTCTTCGACCGGGAGGAGGATCTCTACAACCATCTCGGGATGCAGTGGATCCCGCCCGAGATCCGGGAGGATCAGGGCGAGGTTGAAGCCGCCCTCGCAAGGAAGCTACCAAGGCTCGTTGAGGTCTCGGACATCAAGGGCGATCTTCATGTCCACAGCGACTGGTCGGACGGCCGCCACTCGATCGAGGATATGGTTAAAACCGCCCAGGGTCTCGGCTACGAGTATATGGCGATCTGTGACCACTCACCGGGCTTGGGGATCGCAAACGG
>DUKF01000195.1:0-11866 GCA_013329455.1 Methanotrichaceae archaeon
CTGCTTGTCCGGAAGCTCTATCCCATACTTTCTGACCGCCTTGTTCAGAACCTGTAAGTGGTCAGTGCAGATCTGGTGGCCCGCTCCTCTCGACCCGCAATGGATCATCACAGTGATCTGTCCCTCGAAGAGACCGAACCTCTTTGCGAGATCCTCATCGAAGATCTTGTCCACCCTCTGGATCTCGAGGAAGTGGTTTCCGCTTCCGAGGGTACCGAGCTGAGGCCGCCCCCTCTTTTTCGCCTTGAGGCTCACATGATCCGGATTTGCGCCCCCAAGCTGGCCGTTCTCCTCGCAGTGTTCCAGATCCTCCTCGACGCCGAAACCAGCCTCGACAGCCCATCCCGCCCCTCTGGTGAAGGCCTGGTAGAGCTCGTGCTCTGAGACCCTGAGTCTCCCCTTCGCCCCGACGCCGGAGGGAACGTCGTGAAAGAGGTCCTCGACGAGGTTTGATATCATCGGCGCCACATCTCCCGCCCGAAGGTTTGTCCGCAGCATTCTGACGCCGCAGTTGATGTCGAACCCGACGCCACCGGGGCTTATCACGCCCCCATCTTCCCGGAAAGCCGCAACCCCTCCGATCGGAAAGCCGTAACCCAGATGTGCGTCGGGCATCGCCATCGAGTGATTCACTATGCCTGGGAGGGTGGCAACGTTTGCCACCTGGTCGATCGTTTCAGTCTCGACCTGCTCCAGGAGCTTCTCGGAGATGAAGATCCTTCCCGGGACGCGCATCCCCTTCTGGTGGCCTATCGGCACCTCAAAGACGTAATCATCTACCTTGTTCAGCATGAGATCACCTCAAACGTCCAGAATCACCTGGGCGGTCCAGATATCTTCTCCACCTTCTTCTCCTTCTTCTTTCCTGATCTCGAACTGGTGGAGAGTGACCGCCTTCACCTCCGTCTCGAAGAAGTGCCTTTCGGGGTCCACCCGCTCCCCGCCGATTTGGCCAGAAAGCCCCCATCCTTCTTCGCCCTTTGCAAGCTTAACCTCGAACTTCGAGAAGACGGCCAGCTCCACCTCGAAGAGGTAGAGAAGCTCCGAGAGCCACTCGTAGAGGAGACTTTCCAGGCTCTCTGACTCAAGCTCGATGGACCAGGTCTCCTCGACCCTCACGGTGGAGGAATCTATCATGGCATTGAGCATCGCAAGGCCTGCGTTCTCGAAGGTCTCCTCCAGGCTTCGGCCACGGGCCAGAAACTTCACGTCGGCGGTATGTTCCAGATACTGGAAAGGTTCCATCTTGGCATAATCAAGGCCAGGGGTTTATTAATAGGTTGAGGTTGGGCCCTCATCCCATCTCAAAAGGATACAGATCCCCGGATTGATTTTTATCTCCACCTTAATATCAGAGATCCGCCGCGGCCGAGAGGTAGAGGCTATATATCATAGGTATATCGTGATTGAGTGGGTGAATCGGCATGGCGGAGACCATTGAGGAGATCGCATCCCGGGTTCGCGAGCTGCGGGAGCTGTCCAAGGTGACGGCAAAGGAGATGGCTGAATGTCTGAAGGTGCCCCTGGAGACTTACAGCTGCTACGAGGAGGGGAAGACCGACATCCCAGCAAGCAAGCTATTTGAGATCGGACAGAAGCTCGACGTCGACATGAACCTGCTTCTCACGGGCGAAGAGCCGAGGATGCGGATATTCACGGTGACGAGGAAAGGTGAAGGGGTCGAGGTGGAGCGGAGGAGACAATACAAGTACCAGAACCTGGCCGGGAAGTTCCTCCACAAGAAGGCTGAGCCTTTCACCGTCACCATCGAGCCCAGAAAGGAGAAGCCATCGACCTACAGCCATCCGGGCCAGGAGTTCGATTACGTGCTTGAGGGATCTCTCAAGTTCTGCATTCACGATCACGAAATCACTTTGAACGAAGGCGACTCGATATTCTTCGATTCGTCCTACAGACACGCTATGGAGGCCAAAAACGACAAGCCTGCGAAGATGCTCGTCGTGGTGATGTAACAACAGAAAGAGGAACTGAAAATATGTCGTCTTTACTGGATAGGTTCGTCTCAAGGACAGATTTCGAGTCTTACGAGGATTTTAAGGAAAACTTCAAGATAATAGTGCCCGAGAACTTCAACTTCGCCTTCGACGTGGTGGACGTCTACGCGAAAGATGACCCCGAAAAGGTCGCCCTCGTCTGGTGCAACGACTTCGGTGAGGAGAAGATCATAACCTTCGGGGAGATGAAACTTCTCAGCGACAAGGCGGCAAACCTCTTTTTGGGTCACGGCATCAAGAAGGGCGACGCGGTGATGCTCACTCTCAAGAGCCG
Source organism: Methanotrichaceae archaeon (assembly GCA_013329455.1). Classification (GTDB taxonomy): domain Archaea; phylum Halobacteriota; class Methanosarcinia; order Methanotrichales; family Methanotrichaceae; genus Methanocrinis; species Methanocrinis sp9297u. Next base: position 2,290 of record DUKF01000195.1, read on the forward strand.
ATACGAGTTCTGGATATGCATGATCGGCCTGCACAAGATCGGAGCCGTGGCCATCCCCGCAACTCATATGCTCAAGAAAAAGGACATCGTCTACCGGATAAGGAGGGCCGACCTCAAGATGATCATATGCATCGAGGAGGACGGCGTCCCAGCCGAGGTGGACGGGGCGCATCTGGAGCTCGGCGAGATACCTCTGGTGAAAGCCTTCGTGGGCAACGAGAAAAGGGCTGGCTGGCTCGACTTCAGAAGGGAGATTGAGGAAGCCTCTTCCGACTTTGCAGGGCCCACAGGCGACGAGGCAACGAAGAACTCAGACATTCTCCTCGCCTACTTCACCTCCGGGACGACGGGAAACCCGAAGATGGTGAACCACGACCAGACCTACGCCCTCGGCCACATCCTGACCGCGAAGTACTGGCAGAACGTCGAGGACGGCGGCCTCCACTACACCGTCGCCGACACCGGCTGGGGAAAGGCGGTCTGGGGGAAGCTCTACGGCCAGTGGATCGCGGGATCGGCGGTCTTTGTCTACGACTACGACCGGTTCGATGCCCCAAGGATGATGGAGATGGCCTCAAAGTACGGCGTCACCACCTTCTGCGCACCTCCCACCATCTACAGGTTCATGATAAAGGAGGATATGTCAAGGTACGATTTCTCGACCCTCACGTATGCCGTCACGGCCGGTGAGCCGCTGAATCCGACGATATACAACAAGTTTCTGGAGGCGACAGGCCTTCGTCTGATGGAAGGGTTCGGCCAGACCGAGACTGTCGTCTCCATCGCAAACTACCCCTGGATGGACCCCAAGCCCGGATCTATGGGCAAGCCCACGCCAGGGTACGATATGGTCCTGGTGGACAAAAACGACAAGGTCTGCGAAGTCGGTGAAGAAGGCGAGATCGTGATCAAGACCGATAAAGGCAGACCGATCGGCCTCTTCGTCGACTACCACCTCGACCCCGAGAAGATGAGGAATACCTGGCACGACGACTACTATCACACCGGAGATACAGCCTGGGTTGATGAGGACAGCTACTTCTGGTTCGTCGGCAGAGCCGACGACATCATAAAGAGCTCTGGATACAGGGTCGGCCCCTTCGAGGTCGAGAGCGCCCTTCTTACCCATCCCGCGATCCTGGAGTGCGCCATCACCGGGGTTCCTGACACCCTCAGGGGCCAGGTGGTGAAAGCAACGGTGGTTTTGACGAAGGACTACACACCATCTGAAGAGCTGAAGCTGGAGCTTCAAACCCACGTTAAGAAGATCACCGCCCCTTACAAGTATCCAAGGATCGTCGAGTTCGCAGACGAGCTCCCAAAGACGATCAGCGGAAAGATAAGAAGAGTCGAGATCAGGGAGAAGGACAAACCCTATCCTGTCATAAACGCCATCGAGTGCAAGGCCTGTGAAAGGTGCATCCTCGCCTGCCCTGCCAACGTGCTGAAGCTCGGGGACGAGTTCAATGAGAGAGGTTACCGCTTCGCGGTTTATTCGGGAGAGGGCTGCATCGGTTGCGGAAACTGTTATTACACCTGTCCCGAGCCCTTTGCGATCGAGGTCCACATCCCGTCAAAGGAGAAGTTCGAGGAGGAATGAAATATGCCTGCCCAGTTAGTTGAGGGAAACAGCGCCGTGATCGTCGGGGCGATGTATGCCGGATGCGACTGTTTCTTCGGTTACCCCATAACCCCAGCGAGCGAGATACTCCAAGAAGCCTCGAAATATTTCCCGATGATCGGAAGAAAGTTCGTCCAGGCGGAATCGGAGGAGGCCGCAATAAACATGGTTTACGGGGCTGCGGCCGCAGGCCACCGGGTTTTGGCAGCCTCCTCGGGGCCCGGCATGAGCCTGAAACAGGAGGGGATATCCTACATCGCCGGGGCAGAGCTTCCTTGCGTCATCGTGGACATAGTCAGGGCCGGGCCGGGCCTTGGAAACATAGGACCTGAACAGTCCGACTACAACCAGGCAGTCAAGGGCGGTGGGCACGGAAGCTACAAGAACATAGTCCTGGCCCCTAACTCCGTCCAGGAGATGTGTGACTTCACCATCAAAGCCTTCGACCTCGCCTTCAAGTACAGAAACCCGGTCGTGATCCTGGCGGACGGAGTCCTCGGCCACATGATAGAGCCGCTGGAGTTTCCAAAGACTGCAATTGAGCACCATATCGACACCTCATGGGCGGTAGCCGGCAACGAAGCGACAATGAAAAACCTGGTCACCTCCATCGCCCTCGACTTCAACGAGCTGGAGCAGCACAACGTCAAGCTCCAGGCGAAATACGATCGGATACAGGAGAACGAGGTCGAGCGCGAGGAGTATAGGACCGAGGACGCCGACGTCATCCTCGTCTCCTACGGGATCAGCAGCAGGATCGCAAATTCCGCCGTTGATGCCGCCAGAAAGGAGGGGATTAAGGCTGGCCTTTTCAGGCCGATAACCCTCTTCCCCTTCCCCTGGGATGAGCTGAAGGCTCTTGCCGACAGAGGATGCAGCTTCATCTCCGTCGAGATGAGCAACGGTCAGATGAGAGATGACATAAGGCTCGCGACCGGATGCAAGGACGTTGCGCTCGTCTCCAGGTACGGAGGAAACCTGATCGAACGCGACCAGATACTTGATATGATAAGGGAGGTGGCCTGAATGGCTGCAAAGGAAAAGGTCATCGGACCTGCCGGATTTTACAGCATCTTTGAGAGAAAGGGGGGCGCCGCTCCCACGGCCACCCATTACTGTCCCGGATGCGGCCACGGGATCTTGCACAAGATCATAGCAGACACGATGATGGATCTCGGGATACAGGACCGGTGCGTCTTGATGAGCCCGGTGGGCTGTTCGGTCTTCGCCTACTACTACATCGACTGCGGCCATGTCCAGACGGCCCACGGGAGAGCTCCAGCCATCGCCACAGGGATATCTCGCGCCGAGGACGACGCCATCCTCATCTCCTACCAGGGTGACGGCGACCTCGCCTCCATCGGTCTCAACGAGACGGTCCAGGCAGCGAACCGAGGCGAGAAGATAACGATCTTCTTCGTGAACAACACCGTCTACGGGATGACCGGTGGCCAGATGGCTCCCACAACCCTGGTTGGCGAGGTGACCGCAACGACGCCAAACGGTCGAGATCCGAGGGATGCTGGCTACCCGATCCACATGTGCGAGCTTCTCGACACACTCAAGGCTCCTGTCTACATCGAAAGGGTCTCCCTATCGAACATAAATCACATCAGAAAAGCCCGCCGCGCAGTGAGACGGGCTCTTGAGATCCAGAGGGACAAGAAGGGCTACGCCTTCGTCGAGTTCCTCTCGCCCTGTCCCACCATACTCAGGATGGACGCGAAGGGGATCGAGAGATTCATAAACGAGGAGATGGAGCGGGAGTTTCCCCTGAAGAGGTTCAGGGATCGATCCGTCGAGGCAGAGCCGATCGAAAGGAGAGAGAGCGACTTTTCAAAAGCCTCCCTCGACAAGGCCTTCGGTGTTTCCGCCAGTGATTCCATCGAGGTCGTAACGAACCCGGAGTTTGTGCCCAAGGGTGTGAAGATCTCGGGCTTTGGAGGACAGGGCGTCCTCAGCATGGGCCTTGCTCTGGCGCAGGCCGCCTACAAAGCAGGCCGGTTCGTCTCCTGGTATCCGGACTATGGCCCCGAGCAGAGGGGCGGAACCTCGAACTGCTCTATCGTGATCTCAGGGGAGCAGATCGGCTCACCCGTCGTCGACGAGCCCGACGTCCTCGTCGCCTTCAACAGGCCATCTCTGGACAAGTTCGCCACCGACGTCAAAAAGGGCGGACTGATCCTTTACGACGCCCTGGCCGGGGCCTTCAAGCCACCGGAAGGGGTGAGAGCGATCCCGGTTCCGGCAACCGACATCGCGTTGGGCAAAGGCGTGGAACAGGCCGCGAACACTGCGATGTTCGGCGCTCTGATGGAGGCAGGCAATTTAGGCCTTCCCGGGGAGGCCTTCGGCAGGGCTCTTGAGCGGACTTTCGCCAAGAAGCCGAAGCTGATCCCTCTCAACCTGGAGATCCTGGAGACTGGTGCCAAGAGCGTGAGGTGACTTTTAACGGGTTTGATCCTCACCGATCCGCTCGCGCAGACGAGCGGATCTTCGTTCTTTTATCCCAAGTCAAGAAGGCTTTTTTGTTGGTCTCGTGAAAATGGGTCCATTCAAGATGGTTTTCGGTGCGGTTTCTGAACCGCTTGGACCTGAAATTGCACAAATACCTTATTTCGCCAGTTTCTCATTTCCGAACTAATATCTGATTGAATAAAAGGAGAAAACATTCATTTACGGACAAATTAGATACCACTGATTCTTAAGATGGCGAGTTCGCCCCTTAAACCGGACAAACAACGAAGCAACTCTGCATACATGTGCTTTGCGATTTTGTTACTAACGAATATGGTCTGGAAAGGGCTGCAACACGTCGATCGGTATCGAATAACCTTAGAAATGCTGGTACGTTCTTGTTGTTCGATCAGGCCAAATATTAAAAAGATTGTAATGATTTTTGAAAATGTTTGCGGATTGAAACTCGCAGATGCCGGACTAGTTTCTTTAACAAAACATATTTTATTATTATGTCACAAATGTGTGCCGGGTTATTCAGCCATATCCGAGTACGTATACCAAAAAATACAAATATGACCATCACATAACTATAGATGAATCACGCAATGAAGGGGTGAGACTATAAAGAAATTTGTAGCGCTATTTGTGTTGGTCGCGGCATTCTTTGCCGTTCCAGCAATGGCACAGTGTGGTGACGGAGCGTCGCTCAATGCTGCCGATGGCACGATGGCCCTCGGTACGTTCCCAGCGAACATGAACTTCGACTTCGTCAAGCAGGGCAACCAGGATGCCATGACTTTCGGATTCGCCGGCGCGAATCCCATAGCCAAGAACGCTTTCAACCTCGAGAAGGACCAGGTCACGGGATCTTTGTTCAACAACGGCACCGTGGAACAACAGGCCAGCTTGACGGGAACAGATGCAGGACCTGATCTCACAAAGATAAAGGACGTCCAAGGCATATACGACTCAAGAGTTGTGAACCTTGAGATGATCATCTCCGGAGATCAGACCGCCAAAGCCTTTGGGGCCGGATACGCCGACAACCAGGTGAACATTAAGACGAGCCAGTCAGGCTGCTGTCCTACAGGCAGTATTTGCCCGACTTGATTGAATAGTGACCTTATGGAGATAAACTGGAAGCTCATCGGCATCGTGCTGATGAGCACACTCCTCATTTTTGGCTCGGCCTGTACTGTTGTCTGGGCGGAAAAGCTACCCTCAGTAGCGGAGTGTAGCTATCCAGAGTCCCTCAACCAGGTCAGAGATTTTCATGAGGACTTCGCCAAGCCGGGTTCATCTGTGAAGCTTGGTATTCTCAGTTCGGACAATTTGAGCAAAAGCATCACTTTTGATTCTTCCCTATCGGATCTGACCGGTTTTTCCTTCTTCGAGGATTCTGAAGATGAAGAGACCTTCCAGGGCGTGGTGGCAATCAACACTGAAAAGCGAAACACCGTCACCAGTGGAGGTCAGTTTGGGTCCGTCCCGACCGATGTGAACTACATGGATATCGATGTGAGAAACATAATCGTCATATCCATAAACACCGCAAGAGGTGGCAACGCGATAGCGACCTCAGAGATATTCGTCGAGCCCACCCAGCACGGCTCCTGCTCTTCCTAAATCGCTTCCAGTCATTCATATTTATCCGCGTTCACCGTTATCCGCACCAAGTCTCAGCAGCGGATTCGTATTTACCCTTTTTCAAATGGTCGCGCGGCGTCTTCGAGGGTCGCTGAGGCCAACATCGGATATTTCGTCGATACGGTGAAGATCAAGCCGAGTTCTGCTTGTGATCACTCCTACTGTCCCCAACCGCCCTCTTCAGGGCTCGACCCAGGGAGAGAGACAGAGCCTCGACCTTCTGCCAGTCGTCGCCTCCAGAGACGCTGAGGTGAAGGGTGAACCTGCCGTTGTAGGCGAGAGTTCTCATGAAGTGTCCGAGGTTCTCCAGCTGCATCCCCTCCAGGGACGTGCCCTGGAACTCGACGTTGTCCCGGTATCCCAGTGCCCCGAACCTGACGGCTGCAAAGGCCAGAGCATCTCCGGAGGGCACAATGGAGCTTCCGATCCCAATCTCAGCCAATTTAACCAGAACCTGGCCAAAGGTGATGGCAACGTCCTCGACTGTGTGGTGATCTCCCGTAGGCAGGTCTCCCCTGGCCCGGACCTCAATATCGAATCCCGATGCCTTGGCCATGATCGAGAGGATCTCGTCGAGGAGAGGGACTCCCGTATCCACATCTGAACTTCCTGACCCTTCGAGGTCCAAAGAGACCTCGACTTCAGTCTCCGCGGTATCTCTACTGAAAGAAGTGCGCATGATATTGAGTCTATCCGAAGATATTTTAACTTAATCTGAGAACGTACTGAGAATGTATATGGGACTTTGTGATATGAAAAAATGAAACTTTACGCCATATTTGAAAATATATATTCACGATATATTCATAATTGATTTTTGATTCCTATCATCAAATGGTAGAGCCTATTCATAACGTTCGATGCTTAGCAATCTTGGTCCAGTCGAAGGCCTTATGTACCCGTAGCTCATGTCATTCCGTTCCAAAGGTTGTCCATATGATAGATAAGAGCAAAATACAAGAAATTTTGAGAGGATATGACTCAAGAGAGTTAACTATTGCCACAGTATGTTCTCATAGCAGCCTCCAGATATTTCACGGGGCTCGCAAAGAGGGTTTCAAGACCCTGGGGATATGCATGGGCCAACCGCCCAAATTCTACGACGCCTTCCCGTTGGCAAAGCCAGACTCCTTTCTGAGCCTGGATAGCTACGGAGCCCTTCTCGATGAGAGCGATCGGCTCGTGGAGGAGAATGCGATAGTTGTACCTCACGGCTCGCTGGTCGAGTACCTGGGCACCGAAAAGTTCGAAAACATGCCGGTTCCGACCTTCGGGAACCGAAGGTCTCTTGCCTGGGAGAGCGACCGGGAGATGGAACGGGAATGGCTCCTCAAAGCCGGAATCGACCTTCCCATGAGGTTTGCGACCCCCGAGGAGATCGACCGGCCCGTGATCGTCAAGTACCACGGCGCAAAGGGTGGCAAGGGCTTTTTCATATCCAAGAGCAAGAATGAATACCTGAGCAAGGTGGACCAATCCCAACGCCACACCATCCAGGAGTTCATCCTGGGAACCCGGTACTACATACACTACTTCTACTCGCCCATCCGGTCCCACGGATACACCCTCAGCAAGGGAACCCTGGAGATGCTGGGCATAGACCGGAGGGTCGAGAGCAACGCCGACGAGATATTCAGGATAGGATCGATGGACGAGCTGGAGGCTGCCGGGATATTCCCGAGCTTCGTTGTCACTGGGAACATTCCCCTGGTTCTGAGGGAATCGCTCCTCCCGAAGGCCTTCGAGCTTGGGGAGAGGGTCGTCGAGGCTTCCCTGGATCTCTTCGGAGGGATGATAGGACCCTTCTGCCTCGAGACGATCGTCACCGATGACCTGAAGTTCAAGGTCTTCGAGATATCGGCACGGATCGTTGCCGGTACCAACGTCTTCATCAGCGGCTCGCCCTACTCAGACCTGGTCGAGAAAGATCTCTCCAACGGTAGAAGGATCGGTCAGGAGATAAGCCTCGCCAGAGATCAGGGCAGGCTTTCGGAGATAATCAGCTAGAGGGCAAAGGCTTATTATCTCCCCCGAACCAGACTTTTTCTCTTATATGGCAAGTCTGATCGACACTTACAAAGATGCTACCGCCCTCCAGTGCCAGTTTATAGAGAAGCTGGGAAAGCTTGACCTGGAGAGCGTAAACGCCTTTGCGGATTCGCTGGCGTCGTTTTTGAGAACAAAAGACGAGAACAACTTCGTCTATGGGCTGGCTGCCGGGAGGAGCGCCCTATCCCTCTACAGCTTCCTCCAGCTCCTTTACAACCACTTCAACGCATTCCCCTGCACCATGGAAGACCCGGTCCAAAAGCACTTCCGGAATACAAGAAAGAACCTGGGGATTGCGGTCTCGGGATCTGGTGAGACCCCTGCGGTTAACAAATACATCGAGGACATAATCAACCAGGGCGGGGAGATCAGGCTGATCACCGCCAACAGGGACGGGACGGCCCACCGTCTGGTCGAGAGCTACGAGAACGGCTCTGTCCTGGTGATCAAGGGGAAGACGAAATACGATGAGGACATGACCAGAACCTCCAAGCTCTCCCCAATGGGAACGGAGTTCGAGCTTGAAGTGCTCGCCTTTTTGAACGCGGTCTTCAAGGAGGTTCAGAGCAGGATCGAGGGCGACCGAAACGACACATGCGAGAGCTATCTCACCACCATAAAGGATTTTGCAAGCCAGTGCAAGCTGATCTCCCGAGTGGACGAAGACGGGCTTTCAAGGTGGTTTGATAGGCTCTTTCCCAGGAGTGGCAGGTACATCATAGGAGGTGTGGGAAGGTCGGGGCTTGTGGCAAGAGCCTTCGAGATGAGGTTCACCCACCTCAACAAGACCAGCTACTGGGAGAGGGATTTTAACACACCGAGCTTTCAGATCGGAGACGTTTATGTGCCCATAACCGGGAGCGGGAACACCTATGAGTGCCTCGAAGGGGTCCAGAGCGCCCTTAAGATGGGAGCTGACGTGATGCCGATAACGACAAACGTCTCGTCAGAGCTGGTTGAGCTGATGACCCGGAAGGGATGCGAAGAGGACATCGTCTTCATACCGGTCTCCGAGGAGTACATGGACCAGATATGCGGGAGCCGCAGGACCACAAGTTGGCTCGTGTCGGAATACAGCATGCACAGGCACCCGATATTCGAGATCAACGCCTCGATATTCACCAACAGCGTTGTAGCCGTCGGAGCCGAGTTTCTGGGGATCGAAGAGGCGGGCATGAAAAGGCTTCATGCATGAAAAGGATAGTCGCCCTCTCCGACACCCATCTTGAGGAGGGGTCTCTGGTTCCAAAGAACCTCGTCCGGCTCGCGAAGGGAGCCGACCTCGTCCTTCACGCCGGAGACTTCGTGAGCATCGAGGTCTACGAGACCTTCAACGATCTCGGACACTTCGAGGCTGTATGCGGCAACTCCGACTTTCCGGAGGTGAAGGCCCTCCTGCCTGAGAGAAGGATCGTGGAGGTCGAGGACGTGAAAATCGGCCTCGTCCACAGGGCCTCTTACTCCACCGACCTCACAGGTGCTGAGTTTCTGGCGAGGGAGATGGAGGTGGACGCCCTCATCTTCGGCCACACTCACAAGCCCATCGTGGAGAGCGGGGCCCATCTCCTCATCTGTCCTGGTAGCCCGATCGCGCCCCGACTATCTGCGCCTACGGTGGCCGAGATCGAGGTGGAGGGGAGGGATGTCAGGGGCAGGATCATCGCCCTCGGAAAGCCGGTCTGCAACTACTTCAAGTATGCAGAGTCCCTGGCCAAAGGATCAGCGAAGGGAAAAAAAGAGGGCTGAGACGGGTTTGGAATCGACCCCATCATGGCCCGTTCTTCCAGGTTTCTGGCACGC
>DUKF01000195.1:11875-22638 GCA_013329455.1 Methanotrichaceae archaeon
GACCTTCATCCCGGTGGAATGCCTCAAGATCGTCGATGGTGATCCAGCCCGAGCTTCCGAAATCCTGGTTCTCGCGGTCGGCGACGATGAAGTAGACCGCCGTGACGTTGCCAAAGTCGAAGCTCACATCCATGCACCCAGTCCCCTCGACGTCTCTGCAACCGAACTCTTCGTATCCCGCTTCCAGGTCGTCCCAGTCCTGGGAGATTGCACCCTCGTCCCAGGAGCGGCCGAAGATCGTTCCGTTCGCGTCCCTCAACCAGATCTCCAGGGCGTTGGTAGATCCGCTTCCCCTGCAGATAAGAGAGAGGCCGTCGGTTCCTGCGAGATTCAGGTTGCCGCTTGCGCCTCTGCGCGAGAGAGTCTTGGTAATACCGACCCATCCTCCAGGAATTAAGTCGTAAGATATCCTAGTGGCGTTGTCTTCGAAACCCGGAACGGACCTTATGTCCTGGACATGGGAGCCCTTGCCGTCCTCGTGGGTGCTCCAGCCTCCCGCCATCGAGTCGATGAGGTGGGGCTGGATAACCGCCACATCGACCGAGGCCTGCTCCTCGCCCGCGAAGTTGCGGGCAGTCAGAGTGTAGGTGACGTTATCCTGGGGCGCGAGGCTCGCCTCGCCCCGAAGGGATACCTCGCCCACTCCCGGTTCGATCTCGGCATCTCTTGCGTTGATCACTGTCCAGCTGAGGNNACGGATTCGCCCAAGTCCACCACGGACCTGTCTACCTGGAAGCGTTTGATCTCGGGTAAAGCCCTCGTGCTGAAGGTCCAGACCTCGCCCTCAGACCTCTTTTTGAGGCGGTTTTCAGCTCTGACCTGCCAGCGGTAGACGGTCCCTGGCACCAGTGGCGTTGTAATGTTGAGGTGGAGGTTCTCCTTTCCTCGGCCGCCGCGGGTCGTTCCCACAACCTGCATCTCCTCGTCGGAGGCACCGAGCATCACGTCGTACCTGATCCGGGAGTTCGCATCGAGCCCGATCGACGAGAGGACGGGCGTTCGCGAACCGCCACCGACCCACCAAAGCGGCGGCGCAAGCCCGATGCTCGATGTGTTGTCCATCGGGCAGGGCATCTCGGGCTCATAGGGCGCGGGCACCAAGGCGTATATTAACAGCACTGCAGCCAGGAGCGCAAGGAGGCCCACCTTCGCCCCGCTCCTCTGTAGAAATCCGTCCGCCCTCTCGGCAGCGGTCATCAAAGCTTCGAATAAGTCGGTCACGTCTCGTCCCCCATCCTGACGTTCAGCTGGTCTTACCCGAAACTCGTTCGGCCTCGAAAAGGTATATACTTAACTTTTCTGGGTTTGGTGGCGATCCTGTGACTGAAGAGATGGGTCAAAATCGGTCGGTTATCGTCCGATCGCGAAGGGTCCGGATCATACCCGCCCGTTACGCCAAAAAGCCCCAACGGTCCTTGGCGTAGCGGGATAGCATCTTGTAAAATTCCCTGTAAGATAAGGGGAGCCACGACCACCCATCGACCGAGGATCCGCCCTGTTCCTCCCCGTCCTCAGCCAGGCCAGCCGGCTCGACCTCCAGGGGCTGGATGTAGCTGTGAAGCCTGTAGACCCTCTCGCCGACCTGGACCCTGTAGCAGTAGAGGGTCCGAACCGAGCCGTGGACGCCCCGGTAGCTCGGCGGGGGCGGCTCGTCCCTGACCTTCCGGCCGCTTGTCGCGTACCTGAGGATGAACTCGTCCTTGAGGGCGTAGAACCGGTCCCTCGTCTGGGGCGATTCTTCCTTCACCATCTTGTTGGCAGCCCATATCGCCTCGGTCAGGGCCTCCAACTCGTCGTCGAACTGATCCAGCCAAAGCCGCCAGAGCTCCTCACCACTCAGGCCAGTCCGAAATCTCATCCTCAAAGTGAGAGCACCCAAGTTTCGTCCCAATGAAAAACCCTTCCCCTTTCCGCGCCGGTTGCGTCCCGTTCCGCCTTCTGCGCCGCCGCCCGTGTTCTCAGTTTGGCCGGGAAGGCTTCTGTTTTTGCGGGCGCGGAGTTTGTTTACGTGTTCCGCCCCGTCGGGCTCTTCGACTGGGAATCAGCGAAGTAGGAGTCGATCTCCATATCCATGTCGGCCTTCATCAGAACCCAGCCGGTTATGTGGCCCGCGAGAAAGGCCATCTTCTCCCCATCGGTCTTTGCGAACCTGTCGAGGGCACGCCTTACGAGATCGTGGGTGTCTTTCGACTCGGCCAGGAGCTCCTCGATCACCACCCTGTTAACCTCGTCACACAGGTCTTCGGAGAGGCCGAAGAGCTTTGCTATGCTTGCCTTGATGAGTATATCCTCTTTCAAGATCCTGAAACCTCCTGTCAGAACCAACCATTCTTCCCGGCACTCTAGAAGATAAAAACCCCATCGTTCGATCAGATTTTGTCGATGCCCATTTTGTTGGTCCTTGAAGAATCGATTCCTGATCTGGTTCAAATCTCACCCATTCTCCAGAAGATGCAACGACCTGACAGAAATTCGATAGATGCATCCAAACGAATAGATAAAAATTGTCAAAAATAATTTGAGGCTGATCCCTCTGCCCACCCATCCTTGTTCAGACAACCTTCTTGCCCGCCGTCGGACCCCACATGGCGTTGTAGATCTCCTGGACCTTCACCACCACGGCGGCCTTGGCTGGAAGCTTGTTGTTTACGGCCAGAACCCACTTGGTCATCTCGTCGAAGTACTTTCCTTCCTTGTAGATCGTCGCCTTCCCTTTGATCTGGAAAGACTTCTTCGTCTCTGTATCGTAGCAGAGAATCGATATCTTTGGGTTTGCTACAAGGTTTTCTGCAGTCTTGTAAAAGAAGTTGTCTCCGATCATGATCGTCTCGTCGTCGAGGACCTTCAGGAACCCAACATAGACGACGTTTGGCGTGCCGGAGGCATCGGCGGTGGCGATGGGGGCAGGCTTCTGCTTCTCCAGGGTCGCTCTAACATCTGCTGGCATCTTGACCATTTAGATCACCTTCATTCAAATAGAATATCAATATATTTATTCTTTGCGCCGGAAAAGGGCGCTGCCAAGTGTGCTTCGTGAAAGCTCTGTTAGAGCCCGCTCTGAGGCTGCACTGATGATCGGATGAAAGCACCCACCGTCAGATAAATTATTCAAATCAATTGTTCGCCGAAAGGCTTTCGCTAAAGGTAACCAGTGCTGGCTGAAAGGCTGTCCAAATTGTAACCAACACAATCAACCCACCCGCCGAAACAAACAACAGTGTCAAATTCCAGGCACCCACCGCCCCAGATATGGCTTGAGAGACGGGAACTAATCCGGCGCTTGACAACATCAATAAACTCATGATTCTGCCCAGCATCATTTTAGGGGTGCGGGTTTGTATCCAGGTGAACAGGATGAGGGTGACATAACCATTGCCCAGGCCAAGCAGCAGCATTAACCCAAAATCTACCCAGGTTAAATTGATAAATCCCACAATCCACGTCGCTATCCCAAAAACGGCCAGCAATGCGATCAGCAAAAAACGCATGGCCTTTCCAGTTGGCCTTGGGAGCGCTCCAGCCAACAGAAATCCGCCTAAATTACCACCTGCAAAGCCGGACATCAGCAGCCCGAACGCCACTGCCCCTTCGGCTAACCGCTGATCGGCCAAAACCGGAACTCCCACCAGAATCGGCCCGACAAACAAAAAGTTGACGGCGGCGATGACCAGAAATATCAAACGCAACGCTTTATCATCCCACACATGTTTCAGACCGGCACCAATGGCGGCCCAGATGCTTTCTCTGTACGAGGCGTCAGCTGAATAAGGAAGCTTTCCGCCACTGTGCATCAGCCACAGAGTCATGGCTGATACGGCAAAGGTGGCGGCATCAATGCCAAAGGCCAATCCTATACCAAAAAATGATTCGGAGAATTTGCCAATTAAGATCCCTGCCGCTACAGGCCCGACAAATCCGACCAATTGACCAACGCCCATCACAATTGAATTGCCGGCCTGCAAGTCTTTCTCTTTTACCAGCATTGGGACGATGCTATTCCCGGCGGGTACGGCAAACCCGGCTACCAGCCCAAATCCCAGGCCAAAGGCGTATAGCATCCACATTTGAACAATGCCGGCGAAAACAACAGCTGCCATCACAGTCGCCAACAAAAAACGTACAAGATCTGAAGCCAGCATGATAATTCGCGGAGAAAATCGGTCGGTTATTGCGCCCCCAAAAAGCATAAACAAGGCTCGTGGAATGCCCTCCAGCGCCAGCACAATCCCCAATGCTAGCGGGTCACCGGTTAGCTGCAATACCAACCAGGGGGTTGCAATCAGGGCAAATTGATCACCCAGTAATGAGGTTGAAACTCCGGCAAACAATAGCCGGAAATCGCGAATAGATAAAACATTACTCATGGAATTTTCCTCATTAAGTTGGCTATTCATAATCATTCATTGAGATCCCTTTCCTTGCCGAATCAATTATATGTAGATTCATTTTATCTTTGAAGAAGAACCTTTTGTTTCTGATTACGATAGCCACAGCCACCACAGTTACAACAAGTGTTAATATACATTTACTGATCTGATTTGCTTCAAAAAGTTCGGCTGAAAAATTAGCGGTAACGTGAAATAGAGCGATCAGAGTGATACTGCGCTGATTCATATAATATAAGTAATTCATGATGATCGCCAGGGGTAAAATTCCGACAAAAAAGTTAATGGCAAATAGCGGATGTTGCTCCCATAATGAAATCTGGTATGAACCCTTGATAAAGAAAACCGGTAAGTGCCAAATACTCCACAAGGCCCCAAAAATTATGCTAGTTTTGAATAAGTTAAATTTGCTGGCTAAACTATCAACACCATAACCTCGCCATCCCAGCTCTTCCAGTACTGGAACCAGGACCAAAATTATCATGCTTAAAATGACTTCTCCTTCGAATACTTTTAACTCTTCGGCAAAACGTAATTGTTCCGCCGGTTGCCCAAACGCTATTGATATAAGAATAGAAATAACCATAGCCAGGGGTAAGAAGAATAAGACGAAAGGCAAGTAATTTTTGTTTATCAATCTCAGATCATATATTCTTTTTCTAAAATCGGATCTGAAAGTTTTATCGGCAAATACGTACATCACAATGAGGGCAGCAATGAACGGCCCCATGTAAGCTAATAGTAAATTGATTATACTTTTATCGCCACTCTGGCTTTGAATTGCCAGAAGGAATCCATTTATCCATGTAATCGCAAATGCCAAAGCAAAATAGATAATCGGCCTGTATTGATGTTTTTTATTCATTAGTTTCACCCTTGCACTCTATCCGGCTCACTTACAACTTCACAGGCGACTTTGGAAGCCATCAGAAAAGAACCCCTTTGATGCTACTTACCAGAACTGCGACTGAACTCTCCGCCCTCCCCTTCAATACAACTCGCCCAGCACGAGTTCCGCCAAAGATTTTAAAAGTATCAGTACTCAAGATCAGTGTGTCCCCATCAGTTTAAAGTGCCTTGCTCCCCGTGTCAAATCCTGTATTTAAATCTGCTGATTGTCCCGATTTCCACTGCCACCAGTTCGCTGCTGCTGAAGATGAAACGATCGTTACATGAAAGCTGAGCGTTGGTGATGATTTCCAAATGTGAAAAACGAAGATTGAAAACTGAACAAAGAAGAGAGAGGAATATATACGCGGAGAGGAGAAGAGGGGGCATAGACCACCGCCCGGCGCTCCCTTTCCCTTTCCGATCAGGCGATCTTGTCCCCGGCCGTGGGGCCGGAGTTGGCCTCGTAGATCTCCTCGATCTTGAAGATAACGGCCCGCCTCATATTGAGGTCCGCCCTCCTGGCCCGGACAGATTCCTCCATCTCCTCATAGATCGGGCCCTCATCCTGGAACGTCACAGACCCCTTCATCTGGTAGGACCTCCTCGGGTCCTTAGTCCAGCAGAGGACCGAAGCCCAGGGGTTCTCGGCCAGGTTCGTCGCAGTCTTGTTGAAGAAGTTGTCCGCGAATAGAAGCGTCTCGTCGTCTTTTATCTTCAAGATCCCCAAGAAGACGACGTTCGGCTTTCCGTCGGAGGAGGCGGTCGCAAAGGGTATGGGCCACTGCTTTTCCAGGGTCTCTCGAACTTCCGGAGGCATCTTCACCATATCATTATCACCACAAGTTAGACTGACTGCAGTTTATTTATCCCTTGCCTCTCGGGCCGTCTTTATGAAATGCAGGGGAAACTCCCGATAGGAGGCTCCGTGGAAATGGTTGTAGGATGCTACCATATTCCCCTCGACGATCCCGTCCATCCCTTTCTCGATTCCCGTGCCACGCTGGAGCCGGATCGCGTACTCGACCTTTGCACCGTCGTCCAGGACGAGCTCTGAATGGTGGAACTCGTGGCCGAGGAAGACCGCGCCCCGGGGCCCCATGGAGCAGTCGCGAAGGAACGTGCCTTCGGTGTAGCTGACGATCCTTCGCCCGCCCATCCTGGTCTTGGCCGGTACGAGGCCCACGGCGGGACGGGATTCGCCATCGTACTCGATCTCCTCGCAGAGGTACATCAGCCCCCCGCACTCGGCGAAGATCGGCACATCTTCCTCGTGCGCCTTTTTTATGGACGCCATCATCGATCTGTTCTCCGAGAGATCCTTTGCGTAAAGCTCCGGATACCCCCCACCGATGTAAAGGCCGTCGATTTCCGGGAGGGTGGAATCGTGGATCGGGCTCACGGGCACCACCTCCGCACCGGACAGCTCCATCAGCTCGATGTTGTCCCTGTAGTAGAAGTTGAAGGCCTCGTCGAGGGCAACGCCAATTCTAACGCCCTCACCCTCACTGCTCGGCACGTAGAGGTCAGGCTCTGGCGCATCCAGGGATTCGGCCTCGGCGGCGATCTCGAGGATCCTGTCGATGTCGAGCCCCTCCTCCACCACTTCCCGGATCTTAGCGAGCCGCTCCGCAAAGCCCGTGTGCCTTCTTTCCCCCTCCAGCATCGGAACGAGTCCCAAATGGCGCATCGATAGGTGCATGCTCTCGTCCCTCGGGATCACGCCGACAACCTCGACCCCCGCATGATCCTGGATCGCTGAGATCGCCTTTTTCGCGTGCCGCTCTCCCCCGACCTTGTTCAGGATCACGCCCTTTATCTCAACATTGGGATCGAAGTCAATGTACCCCTTCACAAGAGCTGCCGCGCTCCTGGTGATGCTCCTTGCGTCAACCACCAGAATTACGGGCGATTTCAGCATCTTGGCGATCTGAGCGGTGCTCCCCCAGTCGCCGTCGTACCCCTCGTAGAGGCCCCGGACCCCCTCGATGACGGCGACGTCAGCTCCCTCGGCAGCGTGGGCGTAAATCTCCCGGATCGTTTTTTCCGGCATCAGGTGGCCGTCGAGGTTCCTGCACCACCTACCCGTGATTCCGGTGTGGTAGCTCGGGTCGATGTAGTCGAGGGCCACCTTGTAGGACTGGACATCGAGGTTCCTGCCAAGAAGAGCCGAAAGGAGGCCCGCCACGATCGTCGTCTTGCCGCAGGAGCTTCTGTCCCCGGCTAGGAGTACCCTTGGAAGGTCCGCCTTCATATGATGGACAGCTCCCGGAGCCTATCGTCGTCGATGGGGTCAGGATGCTTGGGCTTTGAGTCGCCCATGACGTGTTCTGCCAGCTTTCGGTATACTTCGGCGATCTCCGAATCGGGAGCGCCCTCGATCACCGAAACACCCTTCCTCTCGCATATCTGGACGATCGGATCTTTCGGGATGAAGGCCACCATCTCGCTTCCAAGCTCTTTAGCGAACTTCTCCACGATCTCCCTCTCGCCCAAGGCCTCCCTGGAGTTACATATCACCCCGGACAGCGGTGTTTTCAGCCTCTTCAATCCCCTGCAGATGTTGTTTGCAGCATAGATCGGCATGTACTCTCCCGAGGTTATGATGTAAGTCTGGGTCACGAGCCCCTTTCTGATAGGAGCGGAAAAACCACCACATACGATGTCCCCCGGCACGTCATAGAGAGTGAGATCGATTTCGTCGAGGACCTTTGAGACCTTCCTCAGAAACTCGATGGCGACGA
The DNA here is from genome assembly GCA_013329455.1 of Methanotrichaceae archaeon. GTDB lineage: Archaea > Halobacteriota > Methanosarcinia > Methanotrichales > Methanotrichaceae > Methanocrinis > Methanocrinis sp9297u. The sequence continues at coordinate 19,893 of DUKF01000195.1, forward strand.
TGATCCCCCGTCCTGCGCAGCCGACGCCGGGCTCGGGACCACCGACCTCGATGCACTTCACGCCCCCGTACCCCTCGAAGACGACGTCCTTCTCGGCGATCTCGCCACCGGACCTTATCAGGTCCATCATCGTCGGGATCCTCTTTCCGACGAGGGTTATCGTCGAGTCGCTCTTGGGATCGCAGCCCACCACCAGCACCCGGCAACCCTTCTCGGCGCAGGCCGCCGCGATGTTGGAGGCGGTGCAGGACTTTCCGATTCCGCCTTTGCCGTATATCGCAACATGCTTAACCTGGGACATGAACTATCTCCAGAACGCCCAAAGCCACGCCATCGGATATACAGGTTATCCAAAATTAACGTCTCCGGGGCGATGGGAAATCTGGGGAAGATGAGACTGAATTTCGGGGGCATGAAATTAGCTATCGGCGCTGAGAGATGGAAGAATGGTGCTTTGGGCCTTGTGGTCTTCTTATGTTTATTGACGACGGCCATCGGAGCCTCGGGCCAGGTCCCGATGGCCGAGGTCCGGGGCCAGTTCATTGATGGGAACGGCAGCTGGAACGCCGAGAGTTTCGGAGGGTTGTACTACGACTTGGACGAGGGGACCGGAGGCGAGAGGCTCACCGTCGAGACCGAAGGAAGACGTGTGAGAGAGGGGCATCTCATCTATTCGAGCGAGGTCTGGACCGAGGAGTTCGACCTTGAGGAGTGGGGCCGCTACCAGGCGGTGGCCTTCCTCGGGAAGCGATACCTTGCAGGTTACCTCGAGAGCAACTTCACCGACGCTGTCTCCGCCCTGGAGGAGGGTGAGCTGAGGGAAGTTCTCATCGACTTTGACGGGATCCAGACTGCGACTTCTGAGGAGCCTCTCTTCCTAAGCGATGGCTACTGGCTTGAGGTGGCGGGAGCGTCGTCCGACGGAAAGGAGGTCTACGTGGTCTTGAAGAAGAACGGGATCGATGCTGACCGGGCCGTGGTCAGAGTCGGTGAGACCTACGTTTACGAGGTCGGCGAAGACGACCTTCCCATAATCCTGGCCCACATTAACGCGGCGATGCAGGGCACCGAGAAAGCGATCGTCGACTTCGACGGGATCTTCCAGGTTCGAGACCAGCCCATGATCAAGCTAGAGGCAGGCGACCTTCTAGACCAGATGGAGGTTGTGACGTTATCCGATAGAAGGATCGAGCTTGAGAACCGCGAAGATCTTGTTCTTAGACGGGATAACACCACGGATCTTGTCGGAAATCTTATGCTTAAGGTGAGGGATACGCCCAACTTGTTCTATTACCCCCTGGGAGCCATCACCGAGTATGGTGTTCACGAGATTAGGGGGCCGGTTTACAATGAGCGTTCACAAGTACCGATCAGCACAGCCACAGGAGAATTTGTTGGATATGCTCAAGCTCGATGGAATTACGAGAATTTTACTGGTTTTTATTTTGACGATGATAAAAAGATAGGTTCAGAGACCTTAATAATTCACAGGACCGATGGCAGGAATATAAGAACCATACGCAGTGACGGGACAAGGTTGGTAGATGGTGCGGAGTACATATGCTTCGTCCATAACGTCGATTTCGAGTTCGATCCTTGGGGCAGCTATCAGGTGATCTGTTTCCTGGGAGATGTATGGTTTGTTGGTTATGGCCTCGACACAACTCTCGATGTCAAGGATGTCAGCATGCTGGAGCACGAGCAGATTGGCCGTGTTCTCATCGACACTGACCTGAGGGACAAGGCAGTTGCAGGTGAGGTATATTTCCTGGAAGACGGATATACCCTCTACATCCGTGATGTCGTGAAAGACGACGTCAAAGACGACAAGATATTCATCGAATTGAGGAAAAACAACCTGCTGCTAGACTCCGCTGTGATCAAATCAAACTCGACATACGTCTACGAGAAAGACGTGGGTGATGTGGAAGACCTGCCAATAATCGCCCTGCATGTGGAGAGCATTTTCAGTGACGGGGATGATCAGTTCGCGATAGTAGACGGGCTATTCCAGGTGTCAGACAGTCAATATCTTTCTATCGAGCCCGGGGACGAGCTTGCTGAAATGGTGATTATATTAATCCGTCCGGATCTCGGAATATATATGGTCAATACGGAAAATATAGACCTAAAGCGTGATTCCAGAATCGATATCCTCCCGGGAATGAGCTTCGCCGTCGCCGACAACAAGACACTCAGATACTATCTCTACAAAAACGAGTACGTGGTACCTCTTCCGAATGTGGTCGACGTATATCTCCCCGAAGAGGAAGTCCCCTCGGGAGGGTTGGCGAACTTCTCAGTCTTCGTTCTCGCTGGCGATATCGTCAGCGTCACCGCAGAGACCGTCGATTCCAAGGGCCAGAGGGTGATACTGGGCGACTTGACAAGCTCGGGCGTCGGGTCCGGTGACCAGTGGCTCTACTCCTGGCAGTGGAACGCCACCGTTCCCACCCTCAGCGATGACGGGACCGTCCTACCCGAATCAGAGGTTCAGGGAGGTGTTCTGCAAGTCAACAACTCCACCGATCCCGTCTCGGTGATGGTGAGCTTCGATGAGTCCGGACAGATAAGCCTCATTCGTGATTCAGCTGGCGAGATTTACTACATATCTCCCGCCGAGTACGAAAAGCTGGGAGCCGCCTCGAGCTATGGGGAGATGGCGTCCGACGAAGCGCTGCGAAAAAGGTACATCAAGATCGATCCGGGGAAAAGCGAGATTAGGTTCCTCCAGGTCATCGACGGG
>DUKF01000269.1:0-12580 GCA_013329455.1 Methanotrichaceae archaeon
ATCGCCAAGCTGCTCTTACCGCATCCCGTAGGTCCGACCAGATGAACCGGATAACCGCTTTCTAGCCAAAGTTTTATTCTGAATACAAGTTTTTTGATTTCAGACGCTTCCACAAAATTATCAACTTCTGGCACGAGGTAAGCTGCTTCAACAGTTTTACGCTCCGAATCGCCCTCGTAATTTACATTTGAAGAACGAGAGATTTTCATATCACTGTGGTTATTAAGCGAATAACCATCAGCCCTTCGGTTCTCTACCTGTTCTGCAATCTTTTCGCTCATCGGTTGGTGGACAGACATACCTCTCACAGTTCTGGGGTGCGTAGCTATGTATCGAATTTTTATCATCTCCCTCACGATCGTAAAATTTATGATAGAGAACTTAGAAAAAAAGCTTCTACTATGGTTCTCATCCATAATAGAAATCTTTTACGTAGTCCTCCAAGTCCACCGCTATGAACCTACCGATCTCTGCCTCGAAATTTCCGATTTTTCTCTGCATACGACCGATGCCCTCTTGCCGCATATTCAATCCGGCCTTCTGGATCTCCAGCGCCTTCTTGCGCATCAATCGAGACTCATCGTCGATATCAGTCCGGATCCCCTTGGCACCGAGATCGAAGTTCATTATTGCCTTATGGTTCTCTTTCGCCTGTGCGTCTATCGCCTTTCGCATCTCGATAACGCCTTTCTGCATACGATCGATGCCCTCTCGTCGCATATTCAGTCCGGCCTTCTGGATCTCCAATGAATTCTTTAGTATCGACTGAGACTCATCGTCAATACCGATCTGGATCTCCTTGACGCCAAGGTCGAAGTTCATAATGGACTTTTTGTTCTCTTCCGCTTGTGCGTCTATCGCATTTTGCATCTCGGCAACGTTCTTCTGCATATGATCGATACCATCTTGCCGTATATTCAGTCCGGCCTTCTGGATCTCCAGGGTCATCTTGTGCATCGACCGAGATTTTGCCAGAACGCCCTTATCGCCCGTCTTTGGCATTACTTTTGGTGCCTTCTCCTCTCTTCCTGTTGAACCCGTCTCGGGGATCGTTTCTTTTTGACTCGTCTCGGAGATCGTTCCTGTTGGACCCCACTCGACTTTTGATTTCTCCTCAGCAACGGCTTCATCCGCCATCTTTCTGGCCTCGATTATGGCCTCGGAGAGCTGCGCTTTAGTCGACAGACCCACAGTAGCTATCCCGAGGTCAATCGCCATTGCTTCGAGCTCTTTGCGTGTATACCTAGCAATGAGCTCATCAGGAAATTCTTCCATACTATCCTCCAAAAATAAAATAATAGGTGCTGCTTGAGGCTTACCTATGCCGGTATTTCAGGACCTATACCTATCGAAGCTTGTTCGATCTTTGCCATCTCTTCTGCGTAGTGGAGGTAGGTGTCCACCGCGGCAACTACGACTCTGGCCTCGACGGTGAGGATCTCAATGCCTACGAGAGAGACTCTCGCCCAAGCGTCTACAACAACGCCTTTGTCCAGTATCCTGTCAAGAACTTCTGCCAGGCTGGAGACGTCCGGGTTTTGTGATGCCATTTTGCTTCACCTCTCTTTTATGCGGTTATCTCAGGGGCTACACCCATCGATGCCTGTTCGATCTTTGCCATCTCCTCTGCGTAGTGGAGGTAAGTGTCCACCGCGGCAACTACGACTCTGGCCTCGATGGTCAGGATCTCAATGCCTACGAGAGAGACTCTCGCCCAAGCGTCTACAACTACGCCTTTGTCCAGTATCCTGTCAAGAACTTCTGCCAGGCTGGAAACGTCCGGATTTTGTGATGCCATTTTGTTTCACCTCTTGAGAATCTTCCTGCCAAAAGTAAGGAAGACGAGCGTGCCGTAGGGTGGGTAGATGGGATGTTGATACGAGCCTGATTAGAGGGCCCAATCAGTCGATCTCACCTTGCCCTATGGACGACATATGCAGAAGATGTACGTCACGCCGTATCAGCATCAATTATGATGCGGCTATTATTCCGTATCATTACTCTGTATCTTGCGTCCGTATACCAAAAAACGATAATGTAGTTTATAGGTTTCCATCTTTCAAACATAATGTCTCAAGTTGTTTCTGATTTTGTTTTGAATTTCGAAACAAAGTAAAAGATAAATGGTAACGGAAGCTACATCAGTCCCAAACGATTAATGTGATTGTAAATAATTTACGATATATTACGAAATTATGTAATATATATTACTAAAATATTAGATATTAACACATATTTAATAGATATAAACATACTGTGTATATAAAAAAGGATTTAAATATCTTGTGTTCCCAACATGTTGGTGATTAAAAAATGACCCATTCCGGCGGTGTGATAAATGACAACGTACATGAACAGGAAACGAAGCAGGGGCTGTATTTCGAGTATTATACTGAGAGAATCATTAAAACTAATTTGGAGATAATTATTCTCTCTATGTTAAGGAGAAACCCCATGTGTGGTTATGACCTAATAAAAATTATATTTACTAAATATAATGTTTTTCTTAGCCAAGGCACTGTTTATCCGCTACTATATTCATTAAAAAATGAAGGAATACTCCAAGCGGAATTTAATCCCGGTAACATGAGATCGAAGATATACTCCATCACAAAAGAGGGTGAAACGGTCGTGGAAGATCGTTTAAACGAATTCATTCGAGCAGAGGAGTATATACTCAATTCGATTATTCTGTCCAATACCCAAAATGAGATCTAATCAGTTTATTCTGCAATAATGAGAATCAATCGGCGGTGTATGAATATAAAAAAAATATATTTATATTTATTGAATACCCCCTCAGCTCTGCTGCGGGGATGGGAGGAATGACCGTCTTAACGATTGTCTCTATCCTTATATTGAATGTATCGCCGTCAATAACGCTTGTTACAGTCTTATTGACGTCGTGGAGGGGGACGCTAAGAGCAGAATTGGCGGAAAAAACGATACTATTAGAAGTATCAAGATGCTTATCGATCTCACTATACAATACCTCCAGTTGATACGCATTTTTTTGATTCATGGGGAAATGTTTGTATGATCACAAATTCGTTGCAGTCTTTGGACATCCACGATCACGACCAACATCCCCGTCGAAAGGGTAAAATGCCTGTACATCTTTGCACGTCAATGGAGGAGAATGTCATGAAAGTCCTTGTCAGCGACCCTCTATCAGAAGAGGGCGTACGAAAGCTGGAGACAGAGGCTGAGGTTGACGTGATGACCAACCTCTCCCCGGAAGAGCTCATCGAGAAGATCAAAGATTACGACGCCCTTGCCATCAGGAGCGGGACCAAGGTGACTGCCGAGGTTATCGCGGCTGCAGACAAGCTGAAGGTCATAGGGAGGGCGGGCGTTGGCGTCGACAACATCGACATTGATGCCGCCACCAAGAAAGGCATAATCGTCGTCAACACCCCTGGCGGAAATACGATCTCTGCGGCAGAGCACACCATCGCCATGATGCTCTCCCTTGCAAGAAACATTCCCCAGGCAAATAACTCCCTCAAGTCCGGTGAATGGAACAGGAAGAAGTACACCGGTGTCGAGGTCTACAACAAGATCTTCGGCATTGTGGGCCTTGGCAGGATCGGGGCCGAGATTGCCACCAGGATGAAATCCTTCGGAATGCACATCCTCGCCTACGACCCCTTCGTAACCGAGGAGAGGGCAGCAGATCTTGGAATCAAGCTTGCACCCCTCGGTGAGATCTTCAAAGAGAGCGACTTCATCACCGTCCACACGCCTCTGACAAAAGAGACCCGAAACCTGATCGACGAGGAAGAGTTCAATATCATGAAACCGGGCGTCCGGCTGATAAACTGCGCCCGCGGCGGGATCATCAACGAAGAGGCCCTCGCCAAGGCAGTGGCCGAGGGAAGGGTCGCAGGAGCCGCTGTCGACGTCTTCACCAAAGAGCCGCCAACCGACAACCCTCTGCTCGAGCAGAACGGCATAATCGTAACGCCTCACCTTGGAGCCTCCACCGCTGAGGCCCAGGTGAACGTGGCAGTGGCTGTGGCAGACCAGATCCTGGCCGTGGCGAGAGGAGAACTCCCCCCCAACGCCTTGAACATGCCCGCAATATCTTCCGAGACGATGGCGGTTATGAGCCCCTACATGGACCTGGTGGAGAAGATGGGACGCCTGGCGGCCCAGCTCGGCGAAGACGGGTACGACAAGCTGGAGATAGTCTACGGCGGCACCGTCTCCGAGAAGGACACAAAGCCCGTCACCATCTCGGCAGTCAAGGGCTTTTTAGAGGCGATCGGCCACAGCGCCAACTTTGTAAACTCTCTGGTGAACCTGAAAGAATGCGGGATCGCTCTCACCGAGAGCAAAACCGAGTCCACAAACGGTTACAGCAACCTCGTCACCCTGACCCTCCAGGGATCGAAGGGCTCAGTATCTGTCTACGGCACAGTCTATGGCAAGAAGGAGGGCAGGATCGTCCAGATCAACGACTATCGGGTCTACGTCCCCACCGAGGGATGCATGATCATGGCCACTCACGAGGATCGGCCGAACATCATCGGACCTTGCTGCGTCGTTCTGGGCAAGGAACAGATCAACATCGGCGGAATGCACGTCGGCAGGAAGCCCTCGGGCGGGGAGCAGATCATGGTTCTGAACGTCGACCACCCGGTCTCTGACGAGACCCTCAAGAAGCTGACCGAGGTTCCTGGAGTCAGCAAGGCCGTTTTGATAAAGCTATAAAATGAGTTTCAGGAGAGGTCGGCCCTCATCTGTCTGACCAGCTCCTCCTTTATCTGGCTGTTGCGGTCGCCGCCGCAGACCGCCCCCCGGACCCCGATTATGTCTGGACTGACCCGTTTCAAAAGTTCCAGGTCCTGGAACTTTATGGTGCCCGCGATGGCCACATCCATCCCCAGGTCGTGACCTGCCGATATGAACTCGCCGATCTGGGCTTCGCTCATGAACTCGAAGGTCGTCTTCCCGTCCTTGATGGCGGTGTCGACCATCACGACGTCGGCTCCGCAATCTGAGGCGACCTCGGGCAAGTCCATCGGCGCGATCGACCCGACTCTGGAGTAGTCTGAGTAGGCCGCAGCTACCAGTTTCTTGTTTTCGTCGAACTCCTTGACCGACTTCACTATGTGGCTGAGCATGTCCCTCGCCTGGTCCTGGTTCTCGATTTTGAGGAGCCCCACCTTGATGTAATCGGCCCCGGAGAAGGCAGCGCCCAGAGCCGCAAGGCTTGCGGTTCCTGGTTTGTAGTCGAAGTCGCCGATGGTGGCGCTGACGGGCAAATTTCCGCCCGCAACCTCTGCAACGGACCTTATGACCCAGGGAAAGTTCGCTCCGAGAGATCCCTCTTTGGGGTTTTTCACGTCCAGGATGTCCGCGCCTCCTGCCATCGCCGCCTTCGCCTCAACGGTGTTTATCGGACTGACCAACAACCTCATAATGTCCCATCCTCTTTTTGTAAAGTCATGACGCGCTGCGTCTTTGTTCTAGACCTATTTAACGGTTCGGCGGTCCACGCCGTCAGGGGCGAACGGGAGAAATATCAGCCGATCGAGATGAGCAGCAAGGTGGTCAAGACCTCCGACCCTCTCTCGATCCTGGACGATCTGTTGCCCCGTGAGGTATACGTGGCCGATCTGGACAGGATCACGGGTTCAGGCGACAATTTGGAGCTTATCGGCGAGATAGTCAGAAAGGCCGAGACTATGGCCGACATCGGGATCTCGTCTCTTCAAGAGCTGGACCTCTTCCCGCCTTCGTGCACACCGGTCCTTGGAACCGAGACGGTATCTTTCGATATAATCGAAAGAGCATCTTCCAGAAGAAAGGTCACGGTCAGCATAGATCTCTTCGGGGGAGAGGTTCTTACTCGCGACCCATCTCTCATGATTCCGCCCCTCGATCTAATCCGCGAGCTGAACCCGCTTCCCATCAAAGAGATCATACTTTTATCGCTTGATAGAGTTGGGACATCGATTGGCCTCGAGGAGAGCTTCCTTCGGGCTGCCACAGATCTTAGCGACCATCCCGTCCTTCTCGGCGGCGGCGTAAAAGACGCCTCGGATCTCGAACGGCTTGAGGAGATGGGTCTCGCAGGAGCTCTCGTTGCCACGGCGATCCACGATGGGAGCGTGCCGCTGGAGAGGATGAGGCAGACGAATAGATCAAGTAAGTATCAAATGCGAATCTGACTGTAAGAATTTGAAGTGTAAGATTGATCGGATCAAGTTCGATTACTTTACAATATCAGAAAACATGGAAGTAAATGAAGAGTATTTCGGCAATCTTAAACAGATTTTTGCATCAGAATCTGCGCAGAAACTGTTCGGAGATGGCTCAAATAGTTCTCAATTTTTCTGATTTAAATTGACGCGGCACAGCCTGCTTGTAAAAATGGGGTGTTCAGGGTGACTCCGCTCGTAGACTTGATTTACAAGCTTAAGACTCGCATCTAGATATGGATTCATTTGACGTCGCTCATTTAGCTGTTCATCTGTTTTTCATCACCACAACAGGCCGCTTGGCATTCTATAAAATCAAAACGATATAAGGATAATAGTAAAGTACTTATGTCGAACACGCCCACCATTAACATTAACTGTATGGAGGTATGTTCAGTGACTGAATCTCGCAGATATCAGAAAGAGATATCGATCGTTTTGATGGCGTTGGCAATTCTTCTTTTTCTGCCAGGGCTGTCCATTGCCCAGCCGATGGAAGGAAGTTCGAACGTAAACATGACCACCAACCAGGGTTATCCCATCACCGATGACGACAACTCTCTGACCGTCGGCAGTCGTGGTCCGACTCTGCTGGAGGACTTCGAGTTCATCGAAAAGATCGCCCACTTCGATAGGGAGCGGATTCCTGAGAGGGTGGTGCACGCCAAGGGCGCCGGAGCTTTGGGTTACTTCCAAGTTTACGAGCCGATGGCAAATTACACCAAGGCCAAATTCCTGCAGGACCCGAGCAAAGAGACTCCCGTCTTGGTGAGGATCTCTACAGTCGTAGGTGGCCGGGGCTCAGCGGATACTGTGAGGGACGTGAGGGGCTTTGCGGTAAAGTTCTACACGGAGGAGGGCAACTACGACCTCGTCGGCAACGACATACCGGTGTTCTTCATCAGAGATGCAATGAAGTTCCCGGATCTGGTTCATGCCGTAAAGGCCGAGCCGGACAACAATATCCCCTCATCGTCTACGGCGCATAACAACTTCTGGGATTTCATATCCTTGACTCCTGAGTCAACCCACATGCTCACCTGGCTCTTCTCGGATCGGGGAACTCCGGCGAGCTACAGGATGGTGGAAGGCTTCGGTGTCAACACCTACATGTGGGTCAACATGGACGGCGAGGCCGTCTACGTCAAGTACCACTGGAAGCCGAAGCTTGGGGTGCACAACTTTGATCGCCAGAACGCCACCAGGATAGCTGGTGAGGACCCGGACTATCTCACAAGGGACCTGTGGGAGGCGATAGAGCGCGGGGATTATGTGGAGTACGAGCTCAACGTCCAGATTTTGGATATCTCCGAGGAGCTGAATCAGACCTTCGACCCCTTGGATGCCACCAAGACCTGGCCAGAGGACAAGTTCCCCCTGATGCCGGTGGGCAAGATGGTCCTGGATCGCAACCCGGATAACTTCTTCACTCAGGTGGAGCAGGCGGCCTTCTGTCCGGCAAACCTCGTTCCGGGCATCGAGTTCTCAGACGATAAGCTGCTACAGGGCAGGACCTTCTCCTACGTCGACACCCAGCGTTACCGCCTGGGGGCAAACTTCAACGAACTTCCGAGCAACAAGCCGCTGGTGCCCGTGGCCAATAACCAGCGCGATGGGGCTATGCAGTACCAGGTTTTCAACGGCTCCGTCAATTACGGCCCGAGCAGCCAGGATGGAGTCAAACCGTCACCAGAGGTTGGAACTGCTTACGAGCCTTATATTCAGGGGAACGTGACCAGGGAGCAGATCTACAAGACAGACGACTTCACCCAGGCCGGGGAGAGATACCGCTCGATGAGCCCGACTGAACAGGAGCACCTGGTGGACAACCTGGTCGTTGATCTCAGCCAGGTTACCAAACCAGATATACAGATGCGCGTCATCGAGAATTTGCGCCAGGCGGATGAGAACCTGGCCGCGTCTGTGGCTTCTGGCCTGGGCTTAGAAATGTAGACGAGCATTCACAACGGAAACTAACTTGACCGCGGTCCGAATCGGTCAAGTTAGTTTTAATTTCTTTTTTGCTGCTGAAACTCTGAATACAAAGTAGAGTTTCTTCGGCCCATCTTCAAACGTCCTATCAGCCCGTCAAGATGGCGTGAAGCAGGGTTCCGACGATCGTCGCTGCCGAGATCATGATCAATGCAGACTTGGCCGTATTTCTGAGCCCCAGCTCCTTCATGAAGACGACGAATGTGGCAACGCAGGGGAAGTACATGGCCAGGACCACAGAGGCCACCACCAATTGCCCTGCCGTCATCTCCAGGGGCGCGAGCATCCCCACGGCCACGTCCTTTCTCAAAAATCCGACGATCATCGTCGCTGCAGCCTCTTTCGGGAGGCCGAAGAGGCCGGTCACCACCGGCTGGGTGAGGCTCCCTACGATGTCAACGACCCCCGTCATGAAGAGTATGTTCATGAGAAAGACCCCCAGAAGGACGTATGGGACCGCCTCCTTGAGGAAATATTTCGATCTCAAGTAGGTCTTCTTGAAGAGCGCCTCGCCGTCAGGAAGCCTGTAGGGGGGTATCTCCAGGAAGATCTCCGGCGACTCACCGCCTATAATCCTGCTCAGAATAAAGCCGGCGGTGATGAAGACCATAAAGAGGGTCCCGTAGACGATGGCGATGTACCGGACGCCAAAAGGGCCCAAAAGGCCCCAGATCATGGCGTTTTGGGCAGCGCAGGGAACCGAGACCGCCATCAAGGTGGCAGCGAGGTACCTCTGCTTCGGCGACTCCAGAACCCTCGTGGCCATGACCCCGGGAACGTTGCAGCCAAGGCCCAGTATGCAGGGGACTATGGCCGCGCCGTGAAGGCCGACCCGGTGCATTAGGGCGTCGACGAGGACGCTTATCCTGGGAAGGTACCCGACGTCCTCGAGGATGCCGAGGACGATGTAGAAGGGTATCACAAAAGGCATCACCATCCCCAGGGGAACGTAAAGGCCCGTGGTGAGAAGACCAAAGGAAGTCTCTATGTTCGGGGTGGATCCGATGAGGATGTCGCGCAGAACCCCTGAGGTGTGCTGGCTGACGATATCGGTGATGAAGGGTGCGTAAATGGCGAAGGCCGGGTCGAGGATGTAGTCTATGAGAAACTCCCCGAGCTTGATAACCCCAGTGAAGGAGAGGTAGAGGACGAGCAGGCCAAAAGGTATCCCGAAGAGGGGCTTGATAGTCGCCTCCTCCAACTTCTCGAAGAATGTGGGATGTTTGTGGACGACCCGCTGAGACCGTTCCACGATCTCGCCGACCCTCGCCCATCTCTGGTCCGAGGATTCAAACTGGACAGGGGGAGGGACGCGGGCCTTTGGTATCGCCTCGACGAGCTCTCTTATCCCCTGGCCGCTGACGGCCACCGACGTCACTACGGGAACTGCGAGCTCTCGCTCCAGAGATTCCAGGTCGATGTTTATCCCAGTCCTGGTGGCCACGTCCCAAAGGTTGAGGACTACCACCGTCGGTAGGCCCCGCTCCAGGATCTGGAGGGTGAGGTTCAAATTTCGCTCGAGGTTGGTGGCATCAACGACGTTTACGACGACGTCCGCCCCCTCCTCGAAGATCTCCTTTGTCGCCTCCTCGGCCCTGCAGGAGGGCTCAAGGGAGTAGACGCCGGGAGGGTCTATTACCTCGGCTCTCTCCCCCATGATGGTGGTCTTGCCCTTGGTGTACTCGACGGTGGTCCCGGGATAGTTGGAGGATATTACCTCGATTCCAGTGAGCCTGGAAAATACGACGCTCTTGCCAACGTTGGGGTTTCCCATCAATATTATCTTCAAAACCGGGTGCTCCCATCTAATTTTAGGATCGGATCAATTCAGATCAGATCAGAACACAGAGGTCCGGCTCGGTTAGTCGCAGCAATATGATATATCGCTTTTGGCCCTTTTGAATTCCAGGTCAACTTTAACACTGATAGAGGCTCCATGTAGCAACGTATGGAGTACGACCACCGACGCCATGCCGGAAATGCCGGGGACCTCTGGAAGCACCTCGTCTTGGCTGAGGTCGCAGACCATCTCTTCAGGACCAAGAAGATCTGGGTTTACGTCGAGAGCCACGTCGGATATCCCGAATACCGGCTCAGCGCCGGCGGCGAGTGGGAAGGAGGAGTCGGAAGGTGCTGGTTCAATCGAGAAGAGCTAGCCAAATATCCATACTTTCAGATTCTAAGCGACTTCAACCCCATCGGGCTTGAGCGGTATCCAGGGTCGGCAGGCATCGTTCTGAAGCTCGCCAAAAGGCGTGGCCTCGCCCTGAGAGCTGAGCTCTGGGATTCGAGCCCCGAGGTCGAGAGGGCTTGGAGCCTCCGCGAGAAAGGCCCAGACATGCCAGGTCCACATTTTCATCTGGGTGACGGGTTTTCTGGTGTTGGCAAGCTGATGAGTGAGCTGGATGAGCCCGCGCTTCTGCTCGTCGATTCGCCCTACATCTCGGAGGGTGACGCCGAGCGTGTCGAAAAACTGATATTTGGGTCGGCAGAAGCCGGGTGGGTCACCCTCTCTTGGCAGACGAGCGATCTTGAACCAAGTCTGAACCCGGCTTGCGACTTTCGAGAATTCAAGCTTTATTTTGAAGAGGCTANNCAAGCTTCGTTTTGAAGAGGCTGGCCTTGAGGGCGGCTCGATGAAGGGCGCAACGATGATCCTCGCCTGGGATGCGGAGAGCTTTCCGGATCAAAAGATCAACGACCTGATAGAAAGGCTTGAGGGTATAGAGAAGGATTTCCCGAAGATCGCGGGCCGGATGTCAGAATCTTTTTAACGTATCTCGATCTAATTGATATTCGAGGGGGTCATTGCTTTGCGCAGAGTCTTTTGTTACGTCCTGGCGGCGTTCCTCCTGGTCGTGCTCTACGGCAAGATCTTCATGGATCTGATGAGCCGCGAGGGCCAGCTCGAGAACGTCGATCCGGCAACCGCCATCTACTGGGTTATCACCACCATGACTACCGTAGGGTACGGAGATGTGGTATTCAGCAGCCTTCCCGGAAGACTCTTCAGCTCGGTTGTGGGCCTTTCTGGGATATTCATATTCTTCGCGCTGGCCCTCCCCCTGATCGTCACCCCTTGGCTGGAACGGGTGAACAGGGAGCTGCCCTCGAGAGCTCCGTCGAAGATGAGAGATCACATCATAATCTGCGGCTACAACCCGATAGTGGAGGCGCTTTCGGAGAACTTTCGTAGGCAGAAGATCCCTTTTCTGGTGATCGAAAGATCGGAAGAAACTGCAAGAAAGATCAACAAGGAGTATCAGGTCATATGGGGCGATCCTGCCGAAAGGAACGTCCTCCAGAGCGCCAACATCGAATCCGCCAAGCTCCTCATCGCCAACGAGAGGGACGAGAGAAACGCCGACATCGCACTGACCACAAGGGAGATCTCAGACGTGGAGGTGGTGGCCCTGGCCGAAGATCTGGCCAGGGCCAGGTTCCTCAGCTACGCGGGAGCCACGAGAATCATATCGCCCAAAAGCCTTCTTGGAACCTTCATAGCCCAGATCACTTCTCCCCCAAGGAAGGGTTTCTTTCCGGGAGCGGTCAAGCTCTTTGGGGGCGTGGTGGTGGAGCTTCCCATCTATCCTGGAAGTCCTCTGATAGGAAAGGAGGTTAACGACCCGGTTCTGAACGAAACCGGAGCAAGGGTCGTGGGGATGTGGCAGAGGGGCAGGTTCGTTTCGATTCCGAGGGAAGAGGTGATCAGGTCCCACTCGGTGCTGATGGCTGTGGGGGAGGCTGATGCCCTCGACCGGCTGAGAAATCTCACCATCGGGCCTCCGAGAGAGGGGCCACTGATGGTGATCGGCTACGGTGACGTCGGCAGGCGGATAGTCAAGGTCCTCTCAGAGAGGGGGGTAACGCCATCGGTGGTTGATAAGAGAGAGCTGTGCGACACCTGTTTCAGGCACGTCACCGGAGACGGCACCTCCGAAGAGGTTTTGGTGGAATCGGGCGCCAAGGAGGCCGTCGGGATTCTGATAATGCTGAACGACGACTCTGACGTGGTCTTCTCCACTCTTCTTGCCAGGAACCTGAACCGCGACGCATTCATCGTGGCGAGGGCAAACCACCTCAGCTCTGCTGAGAAGATTTATCGAGCTGGCGCCGACTACGTGGCCTCGGTTCCGATCGTGGCAAGCCACATGCTCGCCAAGATCGCTCAGAAACGGGAAGAAGAGTTCACAATGATCTATGAGGAGCTGGAGATGACAAAGTTCCGGGTGGGCTGGGGCTCGCGCCTCGATGGCAAGGGGCTCGGGGACTTGAACCTTCCCGAGAGGCTCGGCTGCACCGTGGTGGCCATCGAGAGGAACGGCCAGGGCCTGTCATCCATCGGTCCCGAGACGGTGGTGAAAAGAGGAGACCTTCTT
>DUKF01000269.1:12608-25113 GCA_013329455.1 Methanotrichaceae archaeon
CCGCCGTTACGGATGGCGCACCCCCTTGAGATGGAAGCATCGTTCGAACTGACTCGTCGGGCATCTGAAGGGTACGGGACGGAAATGGGAGATCGACTGATCGGATCGACTAAGTTCGTTGAAGGAGGATGGGGATCTTCAAATGAAACAAGACTCTTGCGGCTTGAGTTATGAGCGGGAGAAAGAGATGTGGCCTGAGAAGTTCGCTTCTTTGAACGCGACATTCAGTCACATCCACCCGGGCGACCGGATATTCATAGGCACCGGGTGCGGTGAGCCCCAGTACCTGCTCAAGTCTCTCGTGGAGTACGTCAAAAGCAATCCCAAGGCCTTCTTCGAGGCGGAGGTGATCCACGTCTGGAGCCTGGGGATCGCCCCTTACGCCGACGAGAAGCTCAAGGATAACTTCAGGCTTGACTCCTTCTTCGTTGGGGACAGCACAAGAGACGCCGTCAACAGGGGTGCTGCCGACTACACGCCGGTATTTCTATCCCAGGTTCCAGACCTATTCCGAAGGGAGATCACGCCCCTGGATGTCGCCCTGGTACAGACCTCGCCTCCTGACAGCCACGGGTACATGAGCCTCGGGGTTAGCGTCGACATCGTCAAGGCCGCCGTCGAGATGGCCCCATTGGTCATAGCCCAGGTCAACCGCCAGATGCCGAAGATCCACGGTGACGGGTTCATAAACGTCAAGGATGTGGACTATCTTGTACCACACGACGAGCCGCTCCTGGAGTACATGCCAGAGCTGATCAGCGACACTGCTCAGAGGATCGCGAGTTACGTCGCCAGGATCATCGAGGACGGCTCGACGATCCAGGTGGGGTACGGTTACGCTCCCAACGCCCTTCTCTCCCACCTCCAGAACAAAAAGCACCTTGGCATCCACACCGAGCTATTAACCGACGGGATCGTGGAGCTGATGAGGTTGGGAGTCGTCGACAATAGCCAAAAGACCGTCGACCGGGGAAAGACCGTTGCTGCCTTCTGCATGGGGCGGGCCGAGACCTACGAGTACCTCCACGACAACCCTTCGGTCGAGTTCAAGACGATCGACTACACCAACAATCCCCTGATAATATCCCAGATCAAGAGGATGACCGCCATAAACAGCGCCATGGAGATCGACCTCACGGGCCAGGCCACCGCCGAGTCTCTCGGCAGCACCTTCTACAGCGGGATCGGGGGGCAGGCCGACTTCATGAGAGGCTCTCTTTTCGCCCCCTGCGGAAAGTCTATCCTCGCCCTCCCCTCCACCGCCCTCGGGGGCAAAGTCTCAAGGATAGTCCCCGCCCTTCTCCCCGGCTCCGGCGTTACCCTCACGAGAGGCGACGTCCAGTACGTCGTCACCGAGTACGGGATCGCCTACCTTCAGGGAAAGAACATCCGTGAGAGGGCGATGGACCTGATCGCGATCGCCCACCCCGACTTTCAGCCCTGGTTGATCGAGGAGGCGAAGCGGCTGAACCTGATCTACAAGGACCAGGCCTTCGTCCCCGGCAAAGGCGGAGAGTATCCCGAGAACCTGGCGATTCACAGGACGACCCGCACGGGCCTGGAAATCCTCCTTCGGCCCGTCAAGATCAGCGACGAGCCCCTGATCAAGGACTTCTTCTACTCCCTCTCCGACGAGAGCATGTACACCAGGTTCATCTCGGCCAGAAAAAACGTACCCCACGAGATGAGGCAGGATTTCGTCGTCGTCGACTATTCGAGGGACATGGTCATCCTCGCCGTCGTCGAGGACCTGGAGCGGGAGAAGGAAAAGGTCGTCGGCGTTGGCCAGTACAGCCGCAATCGCGACATGCACACCGCCGAGGTGGCGCTGGTGGTGAGAGACGATCACCAAGAGAAGGGGATCGGCTCGGAGCTGCTTCACTATCTGACTTATCTATCCAAGAGGCAGGGGCTCCTCGGTTTCTCGGCCGAGGTCCTCTCAAGAAACAGGTCGATGCTAAGGCTCTTTGAGAAGATGGGCTTTGATATCGAGAAGAGACGGGAGGAGGGGGTCTACGAGCTGAAGATGACCTTCAGGGAGGTGTGACGGATTTTCCGGACGGAGGAGTTTCAGCCTTCGGAATCTCGTCCACCTTTTCTCCGCGGATCTATTGCATAGGACTTGGATTCATCAGAGGTGAAAAGAGATGGAACGAAAAACCAAAGCCGTATTCCTGAGTCTGTGTCTTTTTGTTGTTGGCACAACCTCGGCCATGAACGACGCCAAGACCGAGACGATGTCCACTCTGCTGGTGTCATACGAACTTTTGGGGCATTTTAAAGCATCTAACGATATCCTTGCTATCTAAATCGCGTTAAACTGAGATGTTTATAGCAGTATTT
The DNA here is from genome assembly GCA_013329455.1 of Methanotrichaceae archaeon. Lineage (GTDB taxonomy): Archaea > Halobacteriota > Methanosarcinia > Methanotrichales > Methanotrichaceae > Methanocrinis > Methanocrinis sp9297u. The sequence continues at coordinate 14,952 of DUKF01000269.1, forward strand.
GATTACTTCGGGAGCGCGGAGAGTCACGAATACCCCGATCTTCAGTTTGGGGATGAAGTGAACCCTCACACGTTTTTTGTGCTCTTTTAAATCGATAAAACATTGGTGACTGCTGACAAATCAAGCACCATATTAAGGAATCTCAGGGGAAACCGAAAGCAGAGTTTCAATGGTGCAGGTCAAGGGAATATGGGCAACGAAGACTCGATGATTTCTGAGATCCCGAAAAACGGGCGTGCGGCCCGAAGCATACCCCATCCTTTAGGGCGGGGTGGCCGCACGCAATTTGATTTTTATCGAAATGTTCATGACCCCAGTGGCCACCCATGCTAATGAAAATAGGCGGTTGTGCAGACCTATTTTCATACCAATACCCCGCATCTCTGCTGCTGGGTGCGCCGCCGCCAGTTTAACTTTTTCATCCAGCCCCTATGGAAACATTCTTCACACTAGCTAAAATTCAGGGGGATATATGAGGATAATTGGCGCAAGATTTCATTGGCAAACAGTTCCACATTCAATTGCCAGAGCACAAATTTAGAGGATGATCCAATTCCACAAACCTAGTGCAGATGATTCGCCAGGAGCAACCTACTTGACCGGGATGTGGAATGAACGGGAATCCGATAGGGCCAGAATATTGGATCTACCTTGTAGATTGAATGGATCGCAAGTATTTTAAACATAAAAATCATGTCGGACACTTTAAGCAGAGGCGATCAAATATGAGTGAAGGTCCAATCTTTGACATAGGAAGCCAGCAGGCAGGAATAGACATTATTCAAGGAAGAGATATTAATAAAGCTGGAAGAGATATTAATAAGGCTGCAGGTGATTTAATAATTTCAACAAATTCAACAGCAGAAGAAGTGCTTAAAGTTATACATGCTATAAAGTATAAAATTAAAGGATCAGATATTGAATTGAAGAATAAAAGGGAAATTAATAAACATCTGGATAACGCAATTTTTGAGTTAAAAAAAGAAAATCCGGATAAAGTGTCTATAACTGATAGTATAAAGCAGACTAATGAAATCCTAAAAGAAGCCAAAACAACAGGTGAGACTTTAACGTATATTGGAGCACTACTTGGTAAAGTTGCTATATGGTTAGGATCATATGTTCATTAACATGAGTCTGATTTAGGCGGGGATTTTATGCAGGGGGATACAGGGGAGAACGAAATAACATCAACAAATGAAATAGGGAGCCAGCGGGCAGGAAGAGACATTATTCAAGGAAGAGATATTAATAATGCTGGAAGAGATATTTCCTTCTATTATGAACTAGTAGAGGAAACCGAGTTCTTCGAGCCGAACCTTGAGCCGTTTGGTCGTAAATTTATCAGCCCAAATGTAATACCCCAACTAATCGAAACCGCTCGACGGAACAGATTATTAATGCTCGGAGGGAGCGCAGGTATTGACAAGTCCGCTTTGGCACGTAACCTTGCATGGCATCTTAGTAAGATACAACATATTGTTCCTGAAATAGATAAAATTCCAATATTGGAATGGAATCACAGTTCTTCGGATCAGCCAAGTATCGAGGTAAAACTCCAGGAGACAACAGAAGCGACTATATTCATCTTGCCCAAGGTTTCTCCACAAGATGTAAGGTATGATTTGTCCTCTATTAAAATGGCAGCCGATAAAAATCATCATTTTGTTCTGATTAGTACTGATGTTCCGTATCCAAGTTGGAAACTGCCTAAAGATGATCAGCATTTTTGGCAAGACATCCCGGATAATCTTTATAGTGTAAAAGATTTAGCTATTTTTTTAGAGCAAAGATTAACCGATATTAAAGATTCCTTGCCAAATGGGGTCTTAGGCGATATACCGATTCCTGAAATTGCTGAAAATCTAAAAACACCTGACAATATCTCTAGATTTGTGACATTACTCTGCGCCGAAAAAAAGCCGCTACAACCCCAAGTAATCGAGGACATAATCAAAGATGCAAACGATGAACGGCGCACAATCGAGCGATGGTATCCTACTTTAAGCTCTCGCGAACAACTACTGGCATTAGGATTAAGCTTCTTTGATGATCTATTTGACGACCAGTTTTTTGCTGCTATGGATAGAGTCGTTGAAAGTGTTTGGCAACGACGTGATTCATCACTTTGTGCATTAGATTACTGCGACTTGGATAAACTCCGAAATTTCTATGACTTTGTTGAGACTGAAGGTCGCGGAACTAAGATTGAGAGCCGTTTCACAGAACAACGACGTATGATATTTGAGGTAGCATGGAATAGTCACCGCCGACAAATTTTGACAGCCTTACCAGTAATTGCACAGCTCGCTTCGGACTCTGTTGCAGGAAGGTCACATGATCCTGAGTTATATGGCACACCCGCAAGACGCAACCAATTAAGACGAGTTATTGGTGAAGCACTAAGCGATATTGCTCTAATCTCTGATAGTGCAGTTAAACGTACATTGCTCCAATTGGCCTCCGATGAAAATCTGGGCGTTCAGGCTGTGGCTGCGCGCGCGATGGCCCGATGGCGCCAATATGGTCAAGATGCGATGTTGTTTAAAACACTGTTCGAGTGGTGCGAAGGTTCACGAGGACGAGATTATATTCTAGCTACAGTATCTCTTGCGGTTAGCTACGCAGCACGCTACGATTCCCCAAATCAACTCAATTACAAGTTATGTGACTTATTAAAAAGGATAGCAATAGACCAAAGCCCTATGGTCCGGGATCGTTTCTGTAACCACACATTAAAAAATATAATCCCCCGTCATATAAAACAACTACGAGATAATGAGATTTTGGAATATATGATCCAATATATTGATCTTATTCCAGAAATTGCTAAAAATTTATCGTTATCATATAGATATAACAATAAAGATGTTAATGAAACGCTTGAGATATGGTATAATAAATGCGTAGCTCTTCGATCATCTCATGAAAATCCAGTGGAAATTACTTCAAGAGAAAAGTTGTTGGCTGCAGTAGTTCTAACCTATGGACAAATAGAATATGAGGACGTAGACGCAGCTGAAAAGGCGTTTGATCGATTGCAGAACATCCTCACAACAAATAATCATCCTTTTGTTCACAAGATGGCTGTAATTGCTATTAGTCACCAAGCATCCAACAATTTCGAAAAGATCGAGCCGTTGCTGCAAAATTTATTAATCAATGTACCTGAGAATGATAGTGATGAAATTATACAAATTCTTAGAGACATTTACCTTGAGCAACGCAGAAAACTAGAACGAGATGATGACTATTATATTGAAGTAGATGGGACGCGTTATTCGATATGGATTGATTCGGAACGTCCACAAACAGCAGTTGAGATAGCAATGGATCGTTGGATAAAATCACCTAATAATCCGGCAGCTCAACAAATAGCAGTGAGAGCATTGACCAAATTTTACTATGCTTTGGACCAGAAAGAAGAGCAGTTAATTTTAAAAATTCGAGAACAACAAAAATATCTTAACGAGTCACAAACTATTACAAAATCGCAATATGAACTTCCTATTACTTCAAATCCAGTTCAACGTATTCGAGAGAGCAAGTTTTGGGATAAAAATACTATTCGGCTTGCTACGATTAGAGAAAATAACTATAATAATATTATCCAAGGTATATTACCAGAAGTGTTAGCGCAAAATGAGTCCAACCAACAAGCAATGGCATTTATACTGAGAAAATGGCATCAATCTAGGGATAACGAAATTCGAACAATAGCCATGCTTCAAGATCGATCCATCTGGTTTATAGAGCGTAACATATTGAAGATTGGCGCAATAAGTTGTGGAATACTAGCTTTATTATTTATATGGAATACATCATATTCTGTACTGATCATAATCCTATTATGCGCGTTGGTGTTAGCTTGGCTAAAAACACACCCTAGTTCTGCAAAAAAGCTCAACGGCATAAATAGTCAAATTAATCAAATTGCATTACGATTTTGGGACATTTTCCATAAGTAGCGCTTAATTTATATTTATCGAATACCCCACAGCTCAGCTGCTAGGCGTCCCACCACAATTTGACTACATTAATATGTAATTTCGCCGTTAAGTTAGTCTCCCATCAAGGCGGCGTGACTTCTTCGATTCCGGAGATCATAGGCGTAAATTAGAGGACCCCTCTTAACAAGTCCAAGATAGAATAACTGAAGATTCTCTACTGATTGCTACCATTATCTACTAGCTAAGACATGGGTACTATATAATATAATATAATATAATATAATATTGCTGTTGCCACATCTAATTGCGACCCGTCAGATACCGAATTATCGCCAGATGATCACAAACTACTGATAAACTCCGAAAATATCAACGAGAGCTTCGCCTTCAACCATGACCAGGAAGAGATGATCGATACCCGCCTCTCCGGCCTTAAGCGGATCTGGTCCGGAGGAGAAAGGCAGGTCGGGAGACCGATCGTTCCGGTCTTCATGAAGGGATCTTCTCTACCCGTATGGCGTACACATTATACTCCGGCGTCGTTGCCTGGAGGTCCAGGGCGGCGTTGGTGAGAAGGTTCGTGAGAATGTCCTGGAGGTGGAAGGACATGAAGGCCACGCCGCGGGACGACTTGTCGGTGATCCTCGCCTTCACCCTAACCTCGCCCACCTGGACTTGACGAGAACCGTCTCATCGTCAGAAATGCTAAGCTCCTCGGTGGGGGATCTGTGTTCCACGGCGTTGGACTTTCCGAGGCCCGGCTGAACCTCTCAACGTGCATCGTCTCTGTCCCCGGGTGGTCCATCGAGGGGCAGGGCCACTGGAGGCCACCTTGGGAGATCGGGATAGTATTTTGTATTAGTACTGATACAAGAGGAATAGATGGCTCTTACAGAGGTCCAAAAAGAGGGCAGATCCTTGCGTGCCTCCGACTCTCATGGAGATTTCAGCGAGGAGTTCATAGCCGACGTGCTGGAGGCGAAGAGAGAGTCGGAGCTGGGCCTCGGAAAGCGTTTTGATAAGGTCGATGACCTGATAGCAGATCTTCTCGAAGACTGAGACGTTTCCTCGCGATTTTATGACTTACATATACGAAACCGAGCCCAAGTTCAGATCTAATTTTAAACGTCTTACAAAGAAGAATTGGGTGCTGGCCGAAAGAATCGCCGTCAAGATCAAAGATATATGTGAGCACCCAGAACGTGGCGAGCCCCTTTCAGGAGATCTATCGGGCATGTGGAGCGTTCACGTAGCAAAACATTATGTTATAATTTATGAAATAGTCCATAATAAAAAACATATCATCCTCTCAAACATAGACCACCACGACTATGCGTATGGCAAGAAGCTGTAAGCTGCCAATGTCGGCTCCACCCCCTGAGAGGTTATCTTGGTGGAACGACGAAGCACCATGGCAGGTATATAGTGATGAGCCAAAAAAAAAGCGCTGGAGCCGATGGCGCGGTCCTCGCTCCAAGGCTCGGGCTAAAGCTCCGAGTTCGGCAAAAAATATGGGTGATCTATTGAAAGAGAAGAGCACATGGGAAGAGTTCTTTGATGCGCATGCGCCGGTCTACGAGGATAACGTCTTCACTAAGAACACGATCCGAGAGGTGGACTTCCTCATCGAGGAGCTATCGCTGCCCCCTGGCGGCTCAATTCTCGACATCGGATGCGGGACGGGAAGACACTCCATTGAGCTAGCCAAGCGCGGCTATTCTGTCACGGGGCTGGATCTCTCCAGTGAGATGCTCGCCCGGGCCGCGGCTTCGGCCAAGGCAGCCGGCGTGAACGTGAACTGGATCCGCTCGGATGCCACTCACTTCTCGCTCCCCGAAAGGTACGATGGTGCCATTTGCCTGTGCGAGGGAGCTTTTGGGCTTCTCGGCCAGAAGGACGACCCCATCGGCCAGCCGCTATCCATCCTTTCCAACATCTCTCGATCCCTGAAACCAGAGGCGAAGGCCGTCCTCACCGTCCTCAATGGAGCGGCCATGCTCCGCAGGTCCACGAACGATGACGTATCGGAGGGACGCTTCGATCCCCTGACGATGGTCTGGTCGTCAGAACACCCACCCCGGGAAGGTCTTCCTCCCGTTCCGATTCGAGAGCGGGCATTCATGCCGACGGAGCTCATCCTCCTCTTCCGCCTCGCTGGGTTGTCAGTCCTCAACCTGTGGGGCGGGACTGCAGGGAACTGGGGGAAAAGGACCCTCGATCTGGACGAGATCGAAATCATGATCGTGGCACGCAAAACCGCCGAACCGTCGGATGCGGGCGAGTTTGATTTTGTGCCTGAGGTTATCCCGGCTCCCACTGATGTCTATGTTGAGCTTAAGCTTGCAGGATCTTGGCATGACATCTAAAAGATCGGCAAATAGAAATGCTATTCCCACAAAGCTGATCGCTCCCTGCGGAATGAACTGCCGCCTCTGCCTCGCATACACAAGAGATAAAAAGCCATGCCCCGGTTGCCGGGGCGACGACAGCCCCAAGCCGGAAAGCCGCGTCGGATGTCGAATCAAGAACTGCGAGAAGATGGTGAACGCGAAAGTCAAGTACTGCTTTGGTTGTAACAGCTTTCCTTGCGCCAGGCTGAGAAATTTGGATAAGCGGTATAGAACCAAGTACGGCATGAGCATGATCGACAATCTAGAGAAAATCAGAAAACTCGGCATAAGGCAGTTCATAAGATCCGAAAAAGAAAGGTGGAGATGCCCGAAGTGCGGTGAGATGCTCTGTGTTCATACGTCGCAATGTCCTTTTTGTCAGGACACGTGGCGCTAGAAATGATCAAAGGACTTGCAGATAGCACGATCGAGGCATACGCTGGAGGGTATGCTTGATCATCCGTCCGCCACACGACTCAGAATCCCCTCAGCTGTGAAGTTGGGCAGGAATAAAAATGGCAGAAGGGCACAGAACAATTGCAAGACAGATAGCGCAGGAACACCTCCAAGCCGGTGATTCGTTGGGATGGTTTGAGGATCTCTACATACGAGCCGGAGAGGAACCATCAATAATTCCATGGGCTGACCTTAAGCAGAATCCCAACCTTATCGACTGGCTTGACCAAAATAGATTCCAGGTCTCCGGTCGAGCGCTTACGATTGGATGTGGTTTGGGTGATGATGCTGAGGAACTGGCACGAAGGGGTTTCACCACAACTGCTTTCGACATTTCAGAGTCGGCAATCATGTGGAGCAGGAGGCGTTTTCCACAGTCATCAGTACCGTATGTCGTCGCAGACCTTCTGTCAGCGCCTGTCGACTGGGTGGCAATGTTTGACTTTGTCCTGGAGTCGTACACGCTTCAAGTACTTCCTTCCGATCTTTGGCCTGATGCCGTGCGTTACATCAGCTCCTTCGTCGCACCCGGCGGCATCCTGCTCGTCATCGCTCGGGGTCGAGAACCAAATGAGCCTGAAGGGATGATGCCTTGATCCCTGATCAAAGAGGAGTTATCGCTCTTCAAGGCTCAAGGACTCCAGGAGGTCGCCTTCGAAGACTACATGGACAGCGAGGAAGTTCCTGCGCGTCGATTCGTGGCCACCTATCGGCGAGAAAGACAGGGGGGATAAAAGAACATGGCCCATGAATTTGACGGCCAGAAATATGAAGCAGCATCCGGTCACCAAAAGGAATGGGGAGAAAGACTCATCGCAGAGCTCAATCTTCAGGACACTGAGCGCATCCTCGATTTGTCTGATTGAGGGGGCAGATCCTCTATGAATCGAGAACAATATACCAGATTGGAACAAATTCCCAACATTGGTCCCTCTTTAGCGGAGGATTTGCGCCTAGTCGGGATTTCTCATCCACGGGATCTGATAGGGCGAGATCCCTATGAGATGTACGAGGAGTTATGTCTTAAAACAGGGGAGCGACATGATCCCTGTGTTATCGATGCCTTTATCTCCGCCGTAAGATTCATGGAAGGCGAGCCCAAACGGCCCTGGTGGGCTTATACATCGGAGCGCAAGCATAAGCTTGCCAGTATGGATTCATCCGGCCAGACCAAATCCTCCTGCGGACGGCCACCCGAAGGAAGCCGCTGAACCTGACTGCTGGGCGTGATACGACGGGGGGGGCAGGAATAACGAAAGAGATCTATACGGAAATATCCGAGCTAAAACCAACAACATAAGCACCAAGCGTATCGCGCTTGAGATGTAATTGAGCGAATCTACCATGAACCGTGTCTGGATGCATTGGAATAAAAAAACCGCACGCCACTGTCCATTAGTCAAATTGCGGCGGCGCACCCCGCAGAAGGGCTGCGAAGTATTCGATAAAAATAAATTCAGGCCTCTTTCAAATTGTCTCTCTTCCGACACCGTCTTATCGCCCGACGACTATCCCGCCCCGATGACCCCCGACAGAACCGAGGAGATCGTTGCCTTCCACAAGATCCAGAAAGATAAGATCGAAGCGCGCCTAGCCGACTTCAGACAGATATGGTCTGAGGGATCCGACCGCGACCTATTCGCGGAGCTCGCCTTCTGCATCCTCACGCCCCAGTCTCGGGCAAGGACCTGCTGGCCCGCCGTTGAGAGGCTCCGGGAGGGCGACCTTCTCTTCGTCGGGACCGCGGACGAGATTCTCGATGAGCTACAGAGCGTCCGCTTCAAGGAGAGGAAGGCCAGTTACATCGTTTATGCCCGAGAGCAGTTCACAAAGGATGGCCGTTTATCGATCCGAGACACCCTTGAGGGGTTTTGCGACCCCTTCGCCCTCCGGGAATGGCTCGTCGAGAACGTCAAGGGCCTCGGGTACAAGGAGTCGGGCCATTTTCTGCGAAACATCGGCCTGGGCGAGGATCTCGCCATCCTCGACCGTCACATCCTCAAGAACCTGGTTCTTCTTGGCGTGATCGATGAGATCCCAAAGTCCCTCACCAAAAAGAGGTACCTTGAGATCGAGCGGAGGATGATCGCATTCTCGCGAGAGACCGAAATTCCCATGGGCCATCTGGACATGGTCCTCTGGTCCAAGGAGACCGGCGAGATCTTCAAATGAAGTCCGCAAGTTTCGCGTTTCCTCTGCCCCTCTCAGTCTCGAGGCCGGTGGACCTGAGCGACCTTTTGGATATCCGCCCTCCGAAGGGCCTCTCAGCATTTTTGCGGGGCTGGTCCTGGCTTCGATAGTAAACTTCCCAGATGGCGGCAATATCGTCCTCGCCGGTTCCTACATCCAAAGGGCGAGCAAGCTCTTCCAGCGAGCCCTTGATCCCCTCGCCCCTCGATCTGAGAAAAACGCTCTCGGCGCGGAGGGATATCCAGGACCTGCTCTCGTCTCCGAGGACGATTATCGTTCCCGGAAACCTCTTCGCGAAAAAGTCGGCTACGCAAAACCCGATCTCGTGGTTTGGGCTCATCCGGCCGTAAAGCACACTTTTTCCCAGGGGCTTTAGCCTAACAAAGCCCCTCATCCGGTGTATCTCGCCTTGGACTGAGTATACCATCCTCCTTATACGAACGATCTTCGGATCTGTCGAGGTCTCAATCTCCAGAGGCGTGAGTTTTCTTGCAAGTTCGATCAGCTTCTCGTCGCAGTTCCTGTGAGCCGCAAGAAGCTTCAGAAAGTCGTCGGGCGTTCTCAACTTATCCACCGATCCAGGGTCGTGCCGCATTTTCCGTCGATCTTGAGGAAGGGCCCCGCCCGGCGTGTCACGACGCCCAGGGCCGCAAGGTCTCTCATTCTCTCGATCTTCCTATCCCTTCTGAGGAGGGCGATCCTCTTGGCGCTCTTCGGGCCGATCCCCGGCACCCTTATCAGCTCTTTGAAGGACGCCACGTTTGGGTCGATCGGTGAATCGAAGAATTCTGTGGCTATCGTTATCTTAGGATCTTTATTTCGAAGAAACCCGTCGTCGTCGAAGACGGTGAGGATCTCCCTCTTGTCCAGTTTGTAGATCCTGTAAAGCCAGTCGACCTGGTAGAGGCGGTGCTCTCTCCAGCGGGGCTCCTCTTCTTTATCTTCGAAGGCGGTGCCTGCCACCGGCGTGAAGGCGGAGAAGTAGACCCTCCTCAAGTTCATGACATCGTACTCGAAGTGGAGGCGGTCGAAGATCTCCCGGTCGCTCTCCTCTGCGGCCCCCACCACCATCTGGGTGGTCTGGCCCGCGGGAAGGTCAACCTTTCTTGATAGGTCCCTCACGTACTTCTGCCTCGCAAGGATGTCCCTGACGTAATCTTTCGATGGGCATAGCTC
>DUKF01000248.1:0-3776 GCA_013329455.1 Methanotrichaceae archaeon
AAAGGTGGCCTGGCCGAAGGGCGGCTGCTTTTGCCACCCTTCAGATTTTCAGGACCCGAATTGCGATATTCCGACTATCCTAGGTTCGTCGATTCGTGTATATCGACGTCGCCGCTCCCATGGAAGCTGATATCACCACCGGTGCCGCTGATCTCGATGTCGCTTCCGCTGAGCCAGTCAGGATGTGGCTGGCCGTTGACGTAGTAGGGCGAGCTTGGCACTACACTGATCCATATCGGATTGCTCCAGCCGGAGGCGTCACCGTAGATGGCGATCAGGTGCCAGCCGTTGGCATCACCGGAGAACCAGGTGTTGTAGTTGCCAGAATGCCAGTAGCCCCAGTACTTCCAGACCTCGTACCCTCCGGGGTACTTCTCGTAGGACCAGATGTTCTGGCTCTGGCCGTTGGAGACGACGCAGTTCGTCCTCTGGCCGTGGAAAATCGCGGCAGGTCCGCGAGACCAGGCGCCGTTGTAGAGGACCCAGTAGTTGATGTTGCTAAATCCGGTCCCACCAACGCCCGTGGCCCCGAGGAGGCCGCTCGACCCACCGTCGAGGGAGCCGGCACTCATCATCTGAGTTTCGGTGATCGGCTCGCCCTGGCCAAAGTCTGAGGCCGTGGCACCAGTTGAGGCGGCGAAGGTGGTGGATGGCGCCGATCCTGCACTAGGCCTAGAGGTCGTGGGGGCTGAATCAGTCCCGGCGTCGGGCTCGCCTAGAGAGGTCGGGCCAGAGGGCAATTCGGGTGGCGTTCCGTCGTCCGGCCCAAAGTTCGTGGGCCAGTCGTTTGGGGACATATCGTCTGCCTGGGCTGCAAAGATGAAAGCCGCCAGGATCAGGACCGAGATGGCCAAAATGGATCTTGTCGTCGATCGGTTCATTTCAAGTCTCCTCCTTTCCGAATTGTTGGGCCGTTTGGCCCTTCAAAGTGTTTTATACGAAGGCTTGAGAGATATAACTTTTGATATACTGGGGAAAAGTTCACATAATCCCTTGTTGACGGTCGGATCACCTTTTTTTGGGGGGGCCGGCTTTCGACCCGGATCGGGCCTTTCGCCATATCGATGGCCAGGTCACCAAAAAGCGTATATCTCAGCGCAACAATAATAATGAAATCAACCGATATAAAGAGGTGATTGAGCTCATGAGAAAGAGGAAATACCCATCTATATTCGACGCCTTCGAGAGCCTCATGAGAGGCCTTCCCTTCGAGGAGGAACGCGAGGCGGGGATGTACAGAGATCCCTTCGAGGACCTGATAAGGAGGTTCCAGGAGGGGATCCCCGAAGAGTTTAAGGAGCTGGTCAAGGAAGAGGAGACCCCTGGCGGGACCTCCCGGAGATACGGTCCCTTCGTCTACGGTTTCAGCTACACTGCAGAGCCGGGAAAGGAGCCGACCTTCAGAGAGTTTGGAAATGTCCGGCCCAGCCGCGGTGGGATCGAGCCGAGCGTCGGAAGAGAGCCCCTCGTCGACGTGATGGAAGATGGCGATCTCTACAAGATCTTCGCCGAGCTTCCGGGAGTCGAGAAGGAGGGCATCAAACTCGACTCGACCGAGAGGACCGTCAGGATCGAGACGACCGGCGAGAAGAAATTTTTGAAGACGATCACCCTCGACTCCGAAATCGACCCCGACAGCGCCAAGGCCTCCTACAAGAACGGGGTTTTGAGCGTGGAGCTAGAGAAGAAGATGAAGGCCGAAAAGGGCAAGGAGATCAAGATCGAATAAAATCGTTTTTAATGCGGGCGCGCCGGCGGTTGCCTGCAACGCCACAGGCCAGTTGACCCAGAAACGTTCTCCTCCCCACAGTTCTGCAAGCGACAGTTATCTGCGGTAGGTCTGCTCCCTTCCGGGCCTGAACCGGTCCCCGCAGTTGAGATGAACAGACCTGCCCTCCGGCAGGCCCGGACATCAATGCTGTCCCCACAGGGCGGAGAATCACAGTCGGCAACTGGACTGAACCTGCAGCACACGCAGTCGTCCACCAGCTTCGTCCCCCGCATATCGGCGATATCGGGTAACAGGTGACGCCGAGCCACCCGGACTAGCCCGCGCATATCAGAGTTATTTGGTGGAACATAAACCTAACGCAAGATTTGACCCGTGGAGGTAAGAGATTATGGAAGAGATGATAGGGTTCGTGATGGGAAATAAGCAGAGGATCAGGGTTATGGAGGTAATCGAGTCGAAGGGGCCCCAGCCCGCAACCAAGATCGCCAAGTTCAGTCACCTCACGGCTCCAGCTGTGGGAAGGGTGCTGGAAGAGGTCTCGGAGAAGGGGCTGATAAAGGAGGCCGAAGGTGCCTGGGACTTCACCGACCTTGGGATCGAGGTCCAAAAGGAGCTGAAGAAGAGGGCGTGATCGAGATGGACGTCTCCGAAGCGATCCAGAAGAGAAGGAGCATAAGAAAGTATCAGGGCCGGCAGATCGAGGAGGAGAAGCTCGATCGGGTCCTGGAGGCCGGAAGGCTTGCGCCCTCTGCCAGGAACCTGCAGGAGTGGAAGTTCGTCATCGTCAGGGACGAGGCGAGGAGAAAGAGGATCGCCGAGGCCGCGAAGGGCCAGACCTTCGTGGGCGAGGCTCCGGTGGTGATCGCCGCCTGCGCCACCGTGACCGATTACGTCATGACCTGCGGCCAGCTCACATACCCGATCGATCTTGCCATAGCCGTCGACCACATGACCCTCAAGGCGGTGGAGGAGGGGCTTGGTACCTGCTGGATCGGGGCCTTCTACGAGGAAGAGGTGAAGAAAGTCCTGAACATCCCTCCCGAAGTCAGGGTCGTGGCACTCCTTCCGATCGGCTATCCCGATGAATCGCCCAATCCGAGGCCTCGAAAGGAGATGGAGGAGATCGTCGCCTTCGAGACCTGGTGATGAAGGTTCCAGGATCGAAATTTCAAAGTCGATACGAGGCGGTGAGACGGATGGTGGAAAAAGTCGTCAAGACCGACGAGGAGTGGAAAAAGCTCCTCAGTCGGGAAGAGTACATTGTCACCAGGAAGAAGGGGACTGAACCTCCCTTCTCGGGCAAGTACTACAACTTCAATGAGAAGGGGATCTACCGGTGCATCGCTTGCGGAAACGACCTATTCTCCTCGGAGACCAAGTTCGACTCGGGATCTGGGTGGCCGAGCTTCTGGGCGCCGATCTCCGAGGAAAGCGTTGAGACAAGAGAGGACGAAAGCTACGGAACAGTCAGAACCGAGGTCATGTGTGCGAGGTGCGACTCACACCTCGGGCACGTCTTCGAGGATGGACCGCCGCCGACGGGTCAAAGGTACTGCATGAACTCGGTGGCCCTGAAGTTCGTCCCGGAGGATGAGATCTGATCCTCTCCTTTTTGGTTTTCTCTCTAGCGACTGCTCGCTCAGGGCGAGATCGGCGGCGATCTTGGTAGAATAAAACGGCACAAAAGGAAAGACGATTTTGGAAGGTCGATTTCGATGGCAGAGCATCTTGTGGAGATGGCCGGAGCTCTCGTGAGGGTGAGGGATGGCAGAGTTGAGGTTCTCTCAGACCCGAAGGTGAAGTGGTGCCCTCTTAGAAGTGGTCTCTATGGACACGAAGCAGAGTCCCGAAAGACCGTCGAGTCCGTACTCAGGGCGCACATCGAGGAGCTTGGGATGTACGGTCCCGATCGGGTTCTTGAGCTATCCGAGCGGCCCGTGAGCTTTGGGGCCTCCGAAATGATCTCTGACGGCATGAAAGAGGGGCTCGTCGATGCGGCTGTCGTCGTCTGTGAGGGCGCTGGAACGGTCATCGCCACAAGACT
>DUKF01000248.1:3782-26362 GCA_013329455.1 Methanotrichaceae archaeon
AAAGACCCGAGGTTGTCGCCGCCCTAGGCGCCCACATGACAGGCCTCGTCAAGACTGAGCCGATCGAGGAGATTCAGACGGGCCTCTGCGAGAAAGGATGCATCCTCCTCGACGATCGGTGCACCATCGATCAGGTCGAGGGGTACAGGAGGGCTCTTGACGCCGGATTCGAGAGGATCGTCGTTACAATCACGGGGAGAAGGGCCTTCGAATCCGAAGAGATTCGAAAGATGGCTTCAACTTCGGCTGGCAAGGGGCCAGTCATATTCGCGGTCCATAATCTCGGCGTCGCCGAGAATCAGGCCGGCGTCTTGGCCGAAAATTGCGACGTGGTCTGGGCCTGCGCCTCGCGGCAGGTTCGAGAGGTCGTGGGCAGGCAAGCAAAGCTCCAGATCGGGATCTCGATACCTGTCTACGCTCTGACCGATCGAGGGAAGCGGCTGGTTCTTAATAGAGCGCTTCACTTCGAGTCGGCCCTCGTCATGCACAGGGCGACGCTTCCCTACGGCCCCGAGGAGAAGCTGCCAGAACCTCTGGACTGAATGGCCCCTGAAAATATATCGTGATCTTTTCGATGAAATAAAAATTTTGGCAGGATAAAATCAGGTGATGGAAATGATGAACAAGATAATAATATCTTCAGCTTGTGCGGTATTCCTCCTCTTTTTCGCGGTCGTTGGAGCCTTTGCTTTGCCCGAAATTCCCTTTTCTGCAGTGCTGGATTGCTCAGATGCGAACTCGGGCGCTGAAATATCCTTCCTCTTCGTCCAGGAGGGGGAGAACGGAACCTTTGTCGACGAAGGGGATGGGAATTACACCCTCACCATCAAGGCGAAGCCTTACACCGTCTACTTCTCGGACCGGCCTTACACCATCGCGGGCTCGATCTCCACTGGAGAGTTCGTGGACGGGTTCGACTGGACAGTTCCACCGAACGCGGCTGTCGTCGTCATCGGTGGGACTGAGGAGGAGAACGTGGTAATCGTCCAGCTTAGAAATCCCAGGTACTCTGAGGATGAGGGAACGCTTCGTTATTCGGCGACGATCATCGGCGATTACGGGGCCGAGGGGCTCAGCTACTATGAGCTGCTGAGAGACGATTCGATCCCCCAGGAGTTCGGCGCGGTCTCGATCTACATTGACACCGAGATAGTGAACCCCCAGATTACCGACGCCGTAACCTAGACCAACGTGAAGTGAGAGCTTAGAGCTTCAAAATGGGATCGGGCCGACGACCGCAATATTCCAACCTAAAAGGCCTGCGAGATCGGATCGTCTACCCGATCCGTTCGATCTTCAGCCCGACGTTATCGACCTTTGTAGATATCGCGACCTTCAGGCCCATCGGCGCGAGGAGTTTTGTCATCTCCTCCTCGGTCCGCTCGGTGACGACGGCGATCGACGGTCCGACAGAGCTCATCCCGACGAACTCAAGGCCCGCCTCCCGAAGGCTGTTCATATGCTGGTATATCTCAAAGCCGTGGTGCTCCACCTCGGCCCGCTTCGATCCCCGAAACTCGATCTCCCAGATGACGTCTCCAATCTTACGAAGGTCTTCCCGCTCAAGGGCCGGGATCAGGTCCATCAAAAGAAAATAGGCCTTAAGCTCTCTGTCTTGGTAGTCGAGGTTTCGGGCCCTGTTCATCAGAAGGTCGAACTCCTCTCTGCCAGAGGATGAGACGGAGCTCTCGGGGATGATTACAAAGACGTTCTTTCCTTCCGCGAACTCGTGGTGGTAGGCGAGCGCCAGCTCGTCGCCCATCACCGCCATCCCGCCGTAGGTCACGGCGGCAGGTCCAACACCGGTCTCAAAGCCGAGGGTGACCCTGCCGTCCTCGGTCTCCTCGACGTAGTTGTTTCCGATCAAAAGGCGGATCTCTTCTCTCGTCAGGGGTGAGCCGACCGCCTCGTTCATGGCGTGGCCCAGGGCCACGAGGACTGAGCCCGTGGACCCAAGGCCCACGTGCTTTTGCTCGTGGTCCCTGACCTTGATCTTGAAGCCGCCATCGTAGCCGACCGTCTTTTTGAATACTTCGACGAAATGGCGGATGATCGGCTCTCTGGAATAGTCGACGACTGTCTTGTCGGGGGTGCACTCCACCTCGGCAAAGCAGCGGATCTGGAGGGCAAAGCCCACACCGCCGCCGCCGGGCCTGTTCGGAGCAAAGCGGTTCATGTCAAGGACGGTGAGATGGATCCTCCCCGGGGTTGTCGCCCTGACCATTCCCTCGATCGGTGTAAGGTAGCGGGACTTTTCGATCTCCAGGGTGTTGACGTTCTCGCCCGGGGAGAAGGGGTTGAACTCGTACTCCACTAGGTCCAGGTCCCCACCGCGGATCTTCATCGTGGGCATATCTTGCATTTCCTCCTATCTTTTCGTCCCTCCGAACGAGGGCTCATTTTTCTTGCCACACTTTCCTGACCCTCGCCCGTAGCCGTCTTCAGAGATAAGGTCGCCTCCTCGAGCCATGGATGCCACCCCTGCGCCGAGAGCGCTACGGACTCCGACGCATCGCCCTTCCAGAACATTGGTATCACATTTGACTCCTCGCCGTTTTGCAGATTGAATAAATATCAAACTCAGTGGGCAAAATTGTATTCAACACTGCTGTGTATCTCTGAGAATTTCATAAGCTTTCAGAGCCTCGTTGTTGGCACTACTTGCCTTTTTCAGGTTTTCTTCTTTATCCCTCAATTTGGATAGATCGTAGTATGCAACCCCGAGTTTGTTCTGAGTCGCAGCGTAATCGTACGGGTACTTATCGAAGGTGAAGACTTTCAGAGCCTCGTTGTAAGCCTCAATCGCCCTGTTCAAGTTTTCTTCTCCGTTCCTGACCTCGGCGAGGTCATAGTATGCAACTGCGAGGTTGTGTTGGGTTGCAGCGTAATCGTATGGGTACTTATCGAAAGTGCGGACTTTCAGAGCCTCGTTGTAAGCCTCAATCGCCCTGTCCAGATTTGCTTCTCTGTCCCCGACTTCAGCGAGGTCATAGTGTGCAACCCCAAGGTCGTTCTGGGTCGCAGCGTATTCATATGGGTACTTATCGAAAGTGCGGACTTTCAGAGCCTCATTGTAAGCCTCAGTCGCCCTGTCCAGATTTGCTTCTCTGTCCCTGACCTCGGCGAGGCGCCTGCAGGCAATCCCTAAGCTGTTCTGGGTTGCAGCGTAATCGTATGGGTGCCCATCGATGGTAAAGATTTTCAGAGCCTCATTGTAAGACTCGATTGTCATATTCAGGTTTTCTTCCTCTTCCCTGATCTCGGCGAGGTACCTATAGGCAATACCAAGATTGTTCTGGGTCGCAGCGTAATTGTATGAGTTCTCATCGATGGTAAAGATTTTCAGAGCTTCGTTGTAGGCCTCAATCGCCCTGTCCAGGTTTGTTTCTCTGTCCTTTACCTTGGATAGCTCGTAATAAGCTACACCCAGATCAAATTTAGCGTTTGCGTATTCGCCGGGCGAACGGGTTAGCGACAGATTTGCCAACTGGAATTCGTACTCGGCAATATCTTCTTCGTAATCTAAATACTCTTCAGCACCTACAATCCCCGAGAAAGTTGATATAAGTACTAAAAATATTAATATTCCATAGAAGCTTTTCGCACGCAAAAATGCCATCTTACAACCTCTTAGTGCAGCTGTTCCTCTACACTACTGGCTAAATGTAGACTAGTGCTTAATATATTTTATCCTCTACAGACTTTTCGAAACCTTATTCGAGGCGGTATGCAGAATGTGATGTAAAAATATGATTTTCCAGACCCACTGAAAAATGATCTATAAGTTTAAGGATGGCTACCCAAGCCTTCTTTGGATCCCATGAGATGGCAGCTGTAGCAATAACAGCATATAATCTCATTCTACTGGGAAACCAGGTTGACTGAACGTCTGTTAATATTAAAATTATGTCCCGGCCGTGAACTGGCAAATCATCGTTTGTTACAGCTTCGTTTGTTACAGCCCGGCCACGGTTGATCGCGAAACACCTGGTAAGTCTCACTTACTCTTTCACGTCCAAACCGAAAATATCTCGAGTTCTCCCGAATCCGTGGGAGTCGTCAGGAAGCTCACCGCAAGATACGCCACCGTTCCGAGGATGAGGCCGACGGCAACCAGGTGTATCGTGGGATTGCCGTAGAAGTTCCTGGCCACAATGGCGACGAAGGAGTAGGGGAGGCGTCGGCTCCGGGAGGGGGTGGGCAGATGTCGTTCAGTATTCTGGATGCGGCAAGTCTCGATGGGAACGGCCTCAGAAGGAATAAAGGATGAAGATCGCCTTCGTGTTTGGCCTTTTTCCCCTGCTCGTGGAGTTGAGCGCGAGAAGGGAGGGGCTCATGGTCAGGAGGAATATTATCGAGGTGACCAGGATCATCGATCTTCCGTTCCCCGTCCAAAGGATTCATCTGTTGAAGTGTGGGCAGAGAAGGCTAAAAAGGGTTAGATGTGGTCACCACAAACCGAGTCGATTGCGGCAGGATCTTGGAGATTCCATCGAGGCAGCGTTGTTGTGCAGGCCTTATCGGGACGAGTTAAAGGGATCGATTCAGATATTTTTGATCCCCGTCGCCTTTCTCCTCACCAAATCCATCAAACCATCGAGGGTGCGACATTCGTTGATCTCCTCGGCGGTGATGAAAAGGTCGAGGTCAGAGCCTCTCTTGACGAAGGCTGCCGGATATTTCGCATTTATCTGAGGATATAGCTTCAAAAATTCGTCTTTGTGCAGGAACTCCACAGGCGTGTCCAGGCCTGAGATGAGGCCCTTCCACTCCCTTTTCATCCCCATGTTGCCGTAAGTGAGCCCACACAGATTACACTCGTAGGTCTCTGGCGCAACGATTTTTTGGACGTAATCCTTGGCCGTGCTCAGAATGCCGCTGTCTGCATTGTAGACGAAGATGATCGACGCATCTTTCGCTACATACTTTTTCTCTTCCGGACCGTCTCCTCGATCAGGGGGCATTGTATGAAATAATCTTGTATGATACTAGTCGTTTATCCCCGATTGTGGCCAATTGGTCAAGTGGCGTGGTCAATTGGTCAATTTGTCAATTGGACTCGAATGGGCACCCTCATAAGAGCACGCCCAAAAGGTAAGCGACGCAGCCCCACTGCATCGTCAGGAATGTCCACTTCTTCAACCTGAATATCCTCTCTCTCGACTGATCCTTCATCAGCCCCTTCGAGATGAGGGCGTAGGAGGCCACGGGCACGAGGATCATTAGGAGAAACAGGCGGTCTCCATAAAGCCTGGGGTCGATCATCGCGAAGAAGGGGAGGGGGTCGAGCACCATTATCAGGCCGTAGAGAAGAACCGACGCCTCTGCAGCTCTTCTCACGCCGAACCTGGTGGGGAAGGTATCGATCCCCAGGGCTCGGTCACCCTCAACGTCGCCGATGTCCAGCATGATCTCGAATGCCACGACGACGATGAAGCCCATCATGGCGAAGTAAAGGATCAGGGGTTCGAGCACGGCATCGGAGATGAGCGAACCGAGAAAGACCGTGGCCACATACGAATAGGCGATCAGGACGTTCTTGAGCAGGATCAACCTCTTCAGGCCCAGGCTGTAGAGGACGAAAAGGGGGGTGCTCACCAGAACCAGGAATTGGGCAATCGGATTCAGAAACGACGATAGGAGAAGGGCAAAAGTGTAGGAGACCAGCGCCGTCAAGAGGGCGGCCCTTCTGGGAAGCGACCCCGTGACCAGGGGCCGGTCGAGCCTGGAGTTTTTCATGTCAACTTCGAAGTCACGATAATCGTTGAAGGCGAAGGATCCGGTCGCAACCAGGAAGACGATCACGGAGGCGACCAGGTATTCCGGCCCAAAGCCGTCGAGGTCGTTTGAGAGGACCCCGGAGAGTGGAACTCCCAGGGCTATGAAGAAGGAATAGTCCAGCCTGATCATCCCAGAAAAAGATTTGACGATATTTGCCGTCATCATCTTGCCAGCACCCATGATCACAGATCGGGATGGATCGGTTAAACTTTTTTCCGAGTTTGGAGCTTAATCTCGGTTTCGAAGTACCGTCCCATTATAGACGTCGTCTTCCCGGCCGAACTGCTCGAACTGCTCAAAGGGAGATCCTCAGTAGCATGGAAGCTCGTGGATCGTGCATGCCGCCACATCTCCCCGATAAACCAGATGGTGGCATCTTTGGCCGCTCGGCTTGAGGATCATAGAATCGGGGTCGATCCCCGGTCTTGTAACTTGTGACCGGGGTTTGAGAGTTGGAGGGCGACATCCTCGATTCGCCCCCCCTCTTTCCCTTTACTTCTGTCTCCCCTCAGGTTGGGGCGACTGAAGAAGGGTTGAAGGCTGGGTAAACATGCTGACGCCCACGTAGGCGACCGTCCCGACGACGAGTCCGATCATCACCGGGTGTATCATGGAGTTTGCGTAGAAGTGCCAGAGGACTATCGAGGCGAAGGTGGCGACGAGTCCCGAGACAAATCCCTTCGAGGTCCCACGATCCCAGTAGAGGCCGAATATCAGAGGAATGAAGACGCAGCATGCGATCACCCCCATGCTCAGGGAGACGAGCGGCACTATCAGCTCCGGGACGTTTCGGGCCATCAGCGCAGAGATTGCGATGATCAGAACCCCCACGACCCTCGTCAGAATGAGGACCCGGTCGTCGGGTATCTCCGGACGCAGGAACCGGAGGGTGTCTGCGGTGAGGGCGGTGGTCGTCACCAAAACTATGGCGCTGATCGTTGACATCGCCGCAGATATCGCCGCCAGAAGGATGATCGCATCAAAGCCCGGCGGAAGGAGCGATGTGGCAACGAAAGGTATGAGGGTGTCGGGGCTCTTGATGAAAGGCGCAAGCTCCTCTGGGCTGAAGACACCGTAAGCGAGAATCCCGATCGAGAAGATACAAAATGCATATATCGAGATCGCAAGCGGACCGTAGATTCCGGCGAACCGGACCACCCGTTTGTCTTTCGCAGAGAAGATCATGATGAGGAGGTCTGGAAGCGCAAGAAGACCGAGGCTTATCGAGAAGGCCGTTCCCACCGTCTTCTGCCAGGGAACGAGGTCTCCGCTCATGCTGGTGACGGCCGCGGGGATGTTCGCCCAGATCTCGGTTCCGCCGCCGTTGTAGAGGAGGGTCGCGTAGAGGAGGATCGCTCCACCGACCATTATGATCCCCTGGATGAAGCTGATCCAGAGGATGGCGGGTAGACCCCCTATGGCGTAGTAGATCGTTACGATTACGACAGCGATCAGGAGGCCCTGGACGTAGGGGATCCCGAGCAGTCCCTCGAAGAGGTGGGCGCACCCCTTGAAGATCGCGATCAGGTAGACGGTGTACATCACAAGCATTATCATCGCCAGGAGGATCCTGCCACTCGGCGATCCGTACCTTCGCTCCAGAAGCTGGGGCACGGTCTTGGCGTCGTAGGATTTCGCCATCGCCCAGATCCGGGGCGCGATCAGCCAGGCGATGCAGGCGAAGGCGACGTGCATGAAGGTCGCCCAGATTACCCAGGGAAAGCCGGCGATGAGGCCGTACCCGCCACCGCCGAGGAACGAGGCCGCGCTGAAGTAGGCGGCGGTGAAGGCGATCCCGATCACGGCAGGGTACATGATGTTGCGGTCAGAGATGACGAATCCCGAAAAGGTTCCCTGCCGGAGCTTTATCGATAGGATCACGATGACGGCAACGTAAGCCACGAGGAGGATCTGGTTAAGCATCGGATCTCCTCAAAATTATAAAGAAGGTTACGGCAAGCATAATTATTATCGAGGCTATCAGGGCCAGGTATGGCGTCGGCGCAAGAAACATCAGCTCGGCCTCCGCGTCGGCGTCTTGTGATCGTGCAGTTGCATTGGCGTGTAGTCTGCTGTGTTCAAGGTGATCGTTCCTCCAATCGTGTACTATAATATACAATGATGCTCGACGGAGGGCGATTTGGGTTGAAAAGGGTTTCGCTGACTTGAAACAGAGTGCGGTTAATAAAATAGGATGCCTTCATTTTTATCACGCTATCGCGAACTCTGTTGAAGTTATGCCAGCAGCAGTTTGATTTGAAGTCGAATCCCACACAAAAATTTCATAGAAACATTGATAATGCTGACAATCAGATGGCTCGCTGAATGGTGGTCAAAAATGAGATGTCTTCTGTCCGATCTCGTAGATGATTTATCGGCCTACAATCCTGAAGATATGCTTTTGGCTGTTGCGGGCCTGCAGCTAATGCCTGAAAATGCGGATAGGACCCTTAGATTAGAAGCCGTTGCTCATGCAGCTGCATCCCTTCCAGAAGACAACAAAAAACCAAACGTTAGTCTCAGCAAAATTAAAAATATATTGAATACAAAGATACCTCCTTTCCTCACACATGCGGAGGATCCGTTTGAGAATCCGTTTACTGAAGAATTATCATTCATTGGAGGATCTTACGTGGTTTTTCCTGGCGCGGCAGTTGAGTCGACTTTTGTCATGCGTCATCTTTTAAAAGCGGTATTTTTCTCACAAGAGTTCTCTAATCCGAATTTTATAACTAAAGTCAGAGATCTCATCTCAGCCGTCTTAATATTGAGTGATGAGATTGCTCGTAGGACCGGACTTGAACGGGGAAGCAAACCTCATGAAACTAAAGGCCAGAAAGTAATTGTCCCTAAATCCAATGATCTTGCTCACTTGAAGGAAACAGTTTTATTTAAGCAGTGCGATTTGGATCTGCTACTGAACAAACAAGAAATTCTAATGTTGGGTAGATTGACCCTCCCATTAGGATACGTTAATATTACAAATTATAATGTAGAGAATGGAGATTTGATAATTCACCCTATTGTGAAGATAGGCGATAAGTTCATCGTTGCGATTCCAGGAATGCTTCTTTCTGCAGCTAGGAATGAGTTGGTTCGTTTAGCTATAGAGAACGAAGTTGTAGATGAATTAGCCGAACGATATTGTTTAGCCGTATCAAACACGGCTGCAAAATCACTCGAATATCTAAAAAATAAGTTTTATCCAATAGCACTCCCTGATCTGCCTGATATCCCCTGTTTCAAAGACGGTTTCTTTACGCTTGATACAGACAAGATTATCTACACGATGATAATCACAGATCCACTAAATAACTATGATTTTGAAGATGTTAATGGTGAGTGGCCAAATCATGATCTAGCATCTAAGATCCAGAACAGATTAATATTAATTGAGAACTATATATTTGGTATGGACACCGCTCCAAATGAGATTATATTCTTAGTATTGGTTCAAGGTGTGGGTAGGATGATTATATTAGGATTCGGCAGTCCATCCGAGCCATTACTTCCCCATTTTCTAGAAATGTCTGTGGCAGATTTAGAGACGATTGCTGTATTGGAGGCTGGAGAAAGACTCACTCTTTGGAAGTATGCATGTGCCGCATCGAATGTTAGGGAAGATACACGAATTATGAATTGTTTCGGGGAATTAAACGAATTCCATCTGTATCGAGAATCTGGGTATAGTTATTATATTAACGACGGACAACGCCCGACTGCACTAATGATTTCTCCTGGCAGTGGTGCAGGTGTATTACGTCAAGAGGTAATAAATCGTCTCGATTGCCATGCTGTGCCGTATTATGAGGCAGGTTACTACACGGAAGTCGTTGCCTTACATGGGAGTAAAGATATCCCCATTTATATTCAAAAGCATCATTTGGGCGGTTCAGCTCCACAAGTTGCCATTGCTATCGAAGGGTTACCTTTGATCTTTTGGATTATAGGGCCTAAGTATGGAGATGATGATCAGAGAAGGTTACATGGATTATATGTCCAATTTGCTGATGCCATTGGTTATTGGTTATGGCAGTTTACGCCTAGCATTCGATCAATGTTGCAGCCACTCCAATCATGCTATACTCGCCTACTTATTAGACTAAATTTGCCATTAGATGAAGCTTGGTTTAGGAACAAATTGCGTGATGAAAAATTGGGGGATACGCCGTTTGAGATTAGTTCTGACTCTCCAAATGGGATTATAGATATGAAACTCCAGCCATCTATAACTTTTTTATTGGGAAATGAAAATAATGGAGGTGAACGACAATTGATGCGGCAAATCTTAATAGCTCTAATGGGATTTCTACCAGATAATCTAAGTGTAAATATACCAATTGAAATAATTGATGCTGTAATTGATAAGCACATGCCCTTGGGTATTAAAAAGAAGTTGCTTTTTATTAACAGTGGTGTCGCACCTGATCTCGATACAAGAGGACTTCCAACTTTTCGTAAATTACAAAAAGCTGATATTAATGAACTCCTTGATGAACTCGGTAATTATCTTTTGTCCGAGGGACTTAATGTCGGAAAAATCGCTGATGAACAGCGAAAAAATATACTTAATTTTAAGGTTGTCAAATTCTATTACAGAGAATTAGAGCGGCTAATCGCTTCTCTACAGCAGGAAGGGCTAATAGAATGGTTGATTGCACACCATGAAGCAATTATAAGCAATTTGTCAGTTCATAAATTGACCACTCCTACTCGAATAGCATGCCTAGAATCCGAATCAAATATTGTACCGCTTATTCGAAATGAATTTGAAGAAAATACTTCTGCGGCAGTAGCAAGTCGATTCATCATAGAATATGTTGTAGCTCGAAACCCTGCTGGTCTGCGGCCAATGAGTTATAGTGTTTATGACCGGCTACAAGCAATCGCCCATCATATAATAAATTTCGGATTCATGTCCGACCTGATCTATTATGAATTGGCAGACATAAAATTGAATCTACTCCCATCTGGGCGGTTAGGCACTGAAAGAGATCAGTTCGAAAAAGCGCGCGAATCCTATTTACCTACTTTTTTAGCGGGCGAAGTTGTTCGTCGTACTCGTTTATTTGGGCATTATTGGGGAACTGACAACAGCGTACCCGAAAAAACAGAATTAGCAAATAGAATTGATGAAGCCGCAAAAATCGAGTTTGGTATATCTATCACAGATCTACTTGATTTGATGACTGAAGCGAGGACGATCGGCCAAGAGATTAATCCCGTTGTTGTTTGCTTACCACTGAATGATTTAATTGATTATTTAGAGAAGCAACTTGGATGGCAAAGAAAACGGGTTTCTGACGCTATCGATTTGCTGTCTCTTCGTCCGCGTTCTGATTTCTTTGATCCACCCACCCCATACAAAAAAACAGACATATTCCCCTGGCGATTTAATCGATCGCTATCTTACATCCGTCTGCCTTTCTTGATTCGTAATCATGACGGCACGACGGAAGTTCTATGGGGAAATCGCCATCTTTACGATGCACAACTTAATCTTATTGGGCTATGTACGAGTGGCCGCCTAAAAGCAAAAAGCACCGAAATGAAACGTGTCTTAAGTGAAATCAACAACGATCGCGGGAGGAAATTTAATGATACTATTATAAATGCATTTAAAAAGAATTCGGGGTTTATTGTGAAAGCAAATATCAAAAAGATAGGTGCAAAACGTCTACAAGACTCAAATGGGGGCGATTTAGGCGATATCGATATTCTCGTTGTCAATACGAAAAAAAGACGCTTGAAAATAGTAGAATGTAAAGATTTAGCGCTTGCACGTACACCACACGAAATGAGTATCGAAATTAAGAATCTCTTCGAGGGAAGTCGTAGTAAAAGGCCGATCGTTGAGCGTCATCAAAGACGTGTAGATTGGATAAGAAAAAATCTAAAAGATGTTTTGGCAAGGTTAGATTTAGAATTAGATCATGTTGGCAAATGGAAAATTGAGCTGCTGATAATAGTGAATATAGAGCTAATGACACCCCATATTCGAAAATCACCGATTCGAGTATTATCGTTAGCGGAACTGGAAAGGGAGCTGGTGAAACAAAAATAATATTGAAGGTTACATCTGGTCATAAAAACAGAAAACGAATGAAAGACATCCACTTACCTTAAATTTAGCCTCGGACTCTCAGAATGCTTCACCGGCATAGGCAGCTGCTTCTATGGCTTCGGATTCCTGCGTGATACACTTGGATGAAAATCTCAGCTACGACTGAAGTGTTATGATCTGGGCTGATGACCTGAAAACGCCACCTTGAATCATAAATCCCGCCCGAGGATCTCAGTACCCCACCGGCCCCGCGTCCTCAAACCCCTCCCGCTGGCCGGTCCCGGCCTCCCGAGTTAGCCTCTCGGGATAGTAGAGGAGCTTGATGACGTTCGCGGCGTGCTCACGTGTCCTCTGCTCGGCGAGGAAGGCGAGCTCCTTTTCGCCCTCCGCCTCGTCCTCGTGGACGAAGACCTCGATGATGTGGGTGTTTGTCATCAGCTGGGCCATGATCAGGCCGGTCGAGGCCTCGTGGGCGCAGGTCTTGTCTATGGCTTTTGGTCCGGGCATCCCCAGAGCCATCACCAGGTCGCAGCCCCGCTCTTCTATCAGTATCTTGGAGGCGACCGGCAGGTCCTTGACGCCGGGGACGGTGTACCGCACGATCTCGGCGGAGCAGCCCCTTTTCAGCTCCTTGATGGCGGCTCTTGCCATGTCGTATCGGGCGAAGTTTGTGTCGGCGATCCCGATCTTCATGTGAGAAAGAAGGTTTTGTGGGTGTTTAAGGCTTATCGGCGGACGGGTCCGTTTCGTTTCGTTTCCTTTCTGTCCCCAGGTCCCATCCCGTCAATCGCAGATCCTGCACCTTTCGGGATCCGCCTCTGTCCCCTCGTCTCCCAAGTAGAGGACCTGGTCCCGACACCCGTACCGGTAGACTGTGGTACCCTTGCACCCGAGCTCGTGGGAAAGTGTGAAGACGCCGAGAACGTCCTCGACCGTCGCCCCGTTGGGCAGGTTCACGGTCTTTGAGACGGCGTTGTCGGTGAACTTTTGGAAGGCCGCCTGGATCTTGACGTGCTGGGCGGGCGCGACCTCCATCGCAGTGACGAACAGGTCCCGCAGATCGTCGGGGATGCCTTCGACGCCCTCCAGGGTCCCTTTCCTCGCGACCTCTCTCATCAGAGACTCGCTGCGGACGCCCCTCTCCTTTGCCATCCTCTCGAATAGAGGGCTCATCTCGACCATCTTCTCGCCGAGGAGGTCGCGGGCAAAGCAGAGGGCGAAGAGCGGCTCGATCCCGGGGCTAGTCCCGGCGATGATGCTGATCGTGCCCGTCGGCGAGATGGTGGTGACCGTGGCGTTCCTCATGGAGTCGTACCCGAGGCTGCTCTCGTCGAGGAGGGGAAAGGACCCCCGCTCCTGGCCGAGGTGGCCCGACTCATCCCGCGCTGTACTGGTGACGAAGCTCATCACCTGCTCGGCGAGTCGGATCGCCTCCCCGGAGTTGTAAGAGACTCCCATCTCGATCAGCATCTCGGCAAACCCCATCACTCCGAGGCCGATCTTCCGGCTCTTGAGGGTCGCCTCCCTGATCTTTCGGAGAGGAAAGCGGTTCACCTGAACGACGTCGTCCAGGAACCTGACCGCAAGGCGCACGGCCTCCTCCAGCGGTCCCACTCGACCTCGCCCCGCTCGACGAACCGAGAGAGGTTCAACGAGCCGAGGTTGCAAGACTCGAAAGGAAGGAGCGGCTGCTCACCGCAGGGGTTCGTCGCCTCGATGATCCCTGGCAGGGGGTGGCCCTCGTTTATCCTGTCCAGGAAGAGGACGCCGGGGTCGCCCCGACTCCAGGCGTTGGCGGCGATCTCCATCAAAAGATCGCGGGCCTCGACGGTTTTCCTGACCTCGCCGCTCCTCGGGTTGACGAGATCAAACTCCTCTCTCAAGCGAGCTTTTCTCATCAGATCATCACCGATCCCCACCGAGAGGTTGAAGTTCTGAAGCCTGCCCGGCTTCTCTTTGGCGCGGACGAACTCTCGGATGTCGGGATGGTCGGCCCGCAGTACCGCCATGTTGGCCCCCCGTCTCCTGCCGCCCTGCTTTATCACCTCGGTTGCGGCGTCGAATACCTCCATGAAGGAGACAGGGCCGCTGGCTACGCCCCCCGTCGCCCTGACAGGATCTCCCTTCGGCCGAAGCCTCGAAAAAGAAAAGCCCGTCCCTCCGCCACTCTGGTGGATCTTGGCCATGTCCTTGAGGGCCCCGAAGATCCCATCCATCGAGTCCTCGACCGGCAGGACGAAACATGCTGAGAGCTGCCCCAGGGAAAGGCCGGCGTTCATGAGGGTCGGCGAGTTGGGGAGGAAAAGGCCCTGACTCATGGCCTCCTTGAACTTCGAGGCGGTGGCTTCACGGTCGCCGCCGAACCTCGCCTCGGCGCTGGCAACGTGCCTTGCCACCCTGTTGAACATATGGTCGGGATTCTCGGCCACCCTTCCGAGCTCGTCCCGTCTCAGGTACCTCTTTCTGAGAAGCTCCGGGGCGTGAGAGCCGAGGCTGGGACTTTCCTGGGGCCGGGGCGCTGATGGCGTACCACCTCCATCATCTCCATCTCCAACATTGCCCCTCCTCTTCTTCGTCTCGTGATTCTCCACTCTCACCACCTTCTCCCCCATCTTTGATCCGCCTACTCGTCAAGGTCTCCAGAAGCGATATAAACTGTGATCTTCCCATATATATCTGAAGACTGAAGACAACGTCCTGGAGGTTTTACAATCAAGATAGCTATCTCTGGAAAAGGAGGCGTCGGCAAGACCACCCTCGCCGGAACCCTCGCCCGCCTCTTCGCCCGTGACGGATACAACGTGATAGCGATAGACGCAGACCCGGACATGAATCTCGCCTCGGCCCTGGGCGTCGCCGAGAACCCAAGGCCGATCACCGACTACAAGGAGATGGTCCAGGAGAGGGCGAGCGCTGAGTTTGGGATGTTCAAGCTCAATCCGAAAGTCGACGACGTCATCGAGAAGTGCGGCTGCGTCGGGCCCGACGGCGTGAAGCTCGCCGTGATGGGGACGATCGACACCGGCGGAAGCGGCTGCATGTGCCCTGAGACCGCCTTCCTGAGGG
This sequence comes from Methanotrichaceae archaeon, assembly GCA_013329455.1. GTDB lineage: Archaea > Halobacteriota > Methanosarcinia > Methanotrichales > Methanotrichaceae > Methanocrinis > Methanocrinis sp9297u. Next base: position 18,694 of record DUKF01000248.1, read on the forward strand.
CGCTGCTCAGGCACGTCATCCTGCGGGAGAAGGACCTCGTCATCCTGGACATGGAGGCGGGGATCGAGCACCTCGGCCGTGGGACGACGAGGGGCGTCGACGTCATGATCGCCGTCGTCGAGCCGGGCCTTCGGTCAGTCGAGACCCTGGAGAGGATCAAGAAGCTCGCCAGCGACCTCGGGATCGAGAGGGTGATGGCCGTGATCAGCAAGGCTCCCGAAGAGCAGACGATCATCAAGGAGAAGCTGGCGGAGATGAACGTTCCCGTCCTCGGGACGATACCCTACGACAGGAACCTGATGGATGCAGACTTGACGGGCAAGTCGCCCCTGGACGTGGGCGGGCCGGGCGTCGAGGGGATAAAGGAGATCAAGGTGAAGCTCGAGGAGCTCTTCGGGGCCATGGCGAAAGAGGCGGCGGAGAAAGGCGAGAAGGCCTCTTAGGCCGCCTTGGGCCTCTTCGTCTACTCTTTTATGTCTGGGCCACAGGCTTTGATCAGGTCTGGCTCCTGGCGGCTCCAGCCCTCTTTGAGGCGTTGAGGAAGGTCATCCCCACCACCTCACCTTTCTCGCGCCTGATTATGACGTTGTCTTTGGCGAGTTCGGAGTCGTCGGCGTGGCTCGGCTACTATCGACCTGGCGTTGGCCTCGGCATGATCTGATAATATCCCCTCGACACAATCTTTAATAATCTTCGACCCAACTTTGTACTTCTATAAGTACCGCCATTCAGGTCGATGACGCTGTTAAAAACAGGCTCCAGCTCTTCGGCCACGAGGGCGAATCTTACGACGACATCCTCAATCGGTTGATTGATTCCCTTGAGGATCTGGATGTCGAAGAGATCATCGAAGCCAGATGGTTGAAGCTCCAGAAGGAGAAGAAGGACTACATCTCTCTAGAAGATTGACGAGAGCGGAGATAAAGGGGTTTTCAGGAAAGGTTTGAGGTGGCTCGGGGACGAATCCCTACTCTCCTGAGGGATCAGACCCTCAAACCCCAGCACTCCCCTGGCGTCGCCCTTATTTCAGCTCCATATCCCCGAGCCTAAGGCCCGAATCCGTGATCTCGCCCACGAGCTTGCCGTCGGTCATCTTGAGGACCTTGTCCACGTCGTCCTCCGGCAGGACGAAGACCCATCCCATCCCCATGTTGAAGGTCCTGTACATCTCATCCTCGTCGACCCCGCCCTCCTCCTGAAGGAAGCGGAATATCGGCTGGGGCTCGATCGGATCGTCGATCTCAAAGCCGAATCCGGAGATCCGATGAAGCTTCAATAGGCCGCTTCCGGTGATGTGAGCCATCCCGTGAACGTCGCACTCGTTTATTACTTCGAGCGCCTCCATGTAGATCCTCGTCGGCTCGAGAAGCTCCTCGCCGATCGTCTTCTTCGAGTAGGGCATTTGGTCGAAGTAAGTGTACTCCGACTCCTCAACGATCTTTCTTGCGAGTGAGAAGCCGTTGCTGTGCAGGCCACTACTTGGAAGCCCCACGATCACGTCGCCCTTCTTTATCTTCTCGCCGGTGATGACGTCCTTTTTCTTGATCATCCCGATGCAGGTTCCCGCGAGATCAAAGCCCTTTATGATCTCGGGCAAAGAGGCCGTCTCGCCTCCGACGATGCTGATGTTCGAGATCTCAGCCCCTCTCTCAAGGCCCACGGCGATCTGGGCGGTCATCTCCGGATCGACCTTCTCAAGGGCGAGGTAGTCGACGAAAGCGAGGGGTTCAGCGCCGATGGCGAGCAGGTCGTTGACGTTCATCGCCATGCAGTCGATCCCGACCGTATCCCACTTCCTCATGGCGTTTGCGATCAGGACTTTGCTTCCGACGCCGTCTGTGGCCATGGCGATGGCAAACTCGCCCATGTCGATGAGGCCTGCGTAATGGCCGATGTCGGTAATCGGAGCGCCGATCCCTTTCCTCTTGCCGGTCATCACGCTCTTCATGGCAGAGATCGCCTTCTCCTCCGCCCGTATATCGACGCCCGACTGGGCGTAAGTGAGCTTCTTCATCTCTTCACCTCTCCTTCAAGTCCGAACTCTCGATGCAGCTCCTGGATCGTCCTCTCAGCCTCCGTCATGCTCACGACGAAGGAGATGTTGTGCTCGCTGGACCCCTGGCTGATCATGACGACGTTGATCCTCGATTTGCCCATCGCTCCAAATACCCTTCCGGCAACTCCGGGAGTTCCCGCCATCCCGGATCCGATGACGGCGATCACGGAGACGTCCCTGTTGTGGGAGATTTCCCTCACGATCGTCGTTGGAAACTCGGCCCCGAGGGCGATCTCGGCGGCTTCGAGCTGGGGCTCGTCGACGACGATCGATATGTTCGCCTCGCTGGACCCCTGGCTGATCATGGTTATGTTCACTCCGGCGTTGGCCAGAGCCGAAAAGGCCCTTGCGGCGATTCCTGGAGTTCCTATCATCCCAGCACCCGATATCGTCAGTAGGGCGACGTTCTTTGAGAGGGTGACCGCCTTTATGATCCCCTCTTTGGTCACGTCCTCCTTCACTATCAAGGTGCCGGGGTCCTGGGGGTCGAAGGTGCACTTCACCCGGACGGGAATTCCTTTCCTGATGGCAGGCTCGATCGCTCTTGGATGGAGGACCTTCGCCCCGAAGTAGGACATCTCCATCGCCTCTCTATAAGAGATGACGGGAATGTTCTTCGCCTCGGAGACGATCCTCGGGTCGGTGGTGAGAACCCCTGTCGTATCCTTCCAGAACCAGATCTCGTCTGCTCCGATGGCAGCTCCGATGATCGAGGCCGAGAAGTCAGAACCGCCCCTTCCGAGGGTGGTGATGTTCCCCCTCTCGTCCTCGGCTATGAACCCGGTCACCACCGGGACGCCCTCGATGGGGGTCAGCCTCTCGGCGAGAAGGTCGTCGGTCTTCTCGAGGGGCTTTCCGTTCCCGTAATCGCTGGTGGTGATGATCCCTGCCTCGCCACCTGTGTAGTATCTGGACTTAAGGCCGAGGTCCCTCAGGACTCCGGAGAGGAGCGGGGCTGCCAGCCTCTCGCCGTAGCTGGATATCCTATCGATCGACCTTGGGGAAAGCTCACCCAAATAGCAGATGCCGATGTAGGCCTTCTCCAGCTCGCTGACCCTCTTGATGATGGTCCCTTTCAGCTCTTTTACGATCGCAGGGTCCTTGACCGCTTCCATCAGGGCCTGGATATGCTTCTTGCTCAGCCTGTCCACGAAGGTCACTATCTCCTCGACCTTGCCGCCGTTGGCCGAGTTCCTGGCGCACTGGAGAAGGTCGTCGGTGACCCCTCCCAGGGCAGAGGTCACAACGACGATCTCGTTCTCCTCGCTCAGACCGTTCACAAGCTCTCCAACGTTTCGAAGCTTCGCCCCGTCGGCCACCGAGGATCCGCCAAACTTCATTACCAAGCGTGCCATCTTGAAAACCCAGTGAACGTCCCATCTCTTCGATATAAGCTTTACTCAAAGTTTTATAATTGCATTTATATATCACGAAGATTTCGGCTGAACTGCAAGGTATTCTCCCAAGGTCACGCTCCTCCATCTTATCTCCAGCACCTCACAAAGGTGCCCGGCGTCTTGACCTTCATCGAGAACTTCCGATCCCGGCTGCCATCCGATCCGAGAGAGACCATTCTTTGGTCTGATCCTCTATATCTTCTATGCCGGCCTTTGAAGATATCTTCCCAAACTAGATCTGGCGGCGAAAAAAACGATTCTGGCGACCGCTCGGAAGGCATCATCGAGGGCCGAAGGCTTATATAGGTGTACGAAAATGGAACCGAGACTTCAAGATTCAGAGCTTTATCTTAAATTTCGCGAGGCTTGATATGGGCAAGAGGAAGAAGATGGCTGAGCGCGTAACCGCGCTGATGGACAAGCCAGAGAAGATCAGAAATATCGGTATTGTTGCGCATATTGATCACGGCAAGACCACATTATCTGACAATCTGCTTGCGGGTGCCGGCATGATATCCATGGAGCTGGCGGGCAGGCAGCTATTTATGGACTTCGACGAGCTGGAGCAGGAGCGTGGGATCACGATCGATTCCGCTAACGTCTCGATGGTCCACGAGTACAAGGGTGAGGAGTTCCTCATCAACATGATCGACACCCCAGGTCACGTCGACTTCGGTGGCGACGTTACGAGAGCGATGCGTGCCGTCGACGGTGCCGTTGTCGTGGTGGACGCTGTGGAGGGTGCAATGCCCCAGACCGAGACGGTTCTGAGGCAGGCCCTGAAAGAGAATGTTCATCCTGTTCTTTTCGTCAACAAGGTCGATCGGCTCCTCAACGAGCTGAAGGTGGACAAGCAGGAGATGCAGCTCCGCCTCGGAAAACTGATCGACAACATAAACAAGCTCATCAGGGGCATGAACGAGGAGAAGTACAAGGCAGGCTGGAAAGTAGACGCCGCCGACGGGAGCGTCGCCTTCGGTTCCGCCCTTTACAACTGGGCGATCAGCGTTCCCCAGATGAAGGGCACGGGGATCGGCTTCGACGAAGTCTACGACTACTGTCAGGTCGGAGACATGAAGACCCTCGCCGAGAAGTGTCCTCTCTACCTTGCAGTCAACGACATGGTCATCCGCTTCCTCCCAAGCCCCCTCAAGGCTCAGAAGGCGCGTGTAGGGGTCATATGGCACGGCGACAAGAGCAGCGAGCTCTACAAGTCGATGGAGACCTGTAACCCCAAGGGCCCCGTTGCTTTCATGGTGACCGATATCTCAGTCGACCCCCACGCAGGCGAGGTTGCGACCGGCAGGCTCTTTTCAGGAACCCTGGAGAGGGGCATGGAGCTATCCGTCTCCGGCGTTGCAAAGCCGAACAGGGTCCAGCAGACGGGAATATTCATGGGCGCTGACAGGGTTGAGGTCGAGAAGATCCCCGCAGGGAACATCGCGGCCGTGACGGGTCTGAGAGACGCTTTCGTCGGGTCCACAGTATCCTCGGACAGGGATGCAACCGCCTTCGAGGACATAAAGCACGTCAGCGAGCCCGTGGTCACCGTGGCCGTCGAGGCGAAGAACACTCGCGACCTTCCAAAGCTCGTCGAGGTTCTCAGGCAGGTCGCGAAAGAAGACCCGACCCTCAACATCACGATTAACGAGGAGACCGGCGAGCACCTGATGGCCGGTATGGGCGAGCTCCACCTCGAGATCGTCGCCTACAGGATCGAGAGGGACAAGGGTGTCGAGATCACCACCTCGCCTCCGATCGTCGTCTACAGAGAGTCGATCTCAGGAGCGACTCCTGGTGCCGTTGAGGGCAAGTCCCCCAACCACCACAACCGCTTCTACATCGAGATCGAGCCTCTCGAGCTCGAGGTTGTGGATGCGATCAAGTCCGGCGAGGTATCCATGAAGATGGATGCTCTGGAGCGGAGAAACATCCTGATGGAAAAGGGGTTGAGCAAGGATGAGGCCAAGAACATGTCCAACATCTTCGAGTCCAACGTCTTCATCAACATGACCAAGGGCGTCCAGTACCTCAGAGAGACGATGGAGCTGATGATGGAGGGCTTCGTCGAGGCGACGAAGAACGGTCCCATATGCAGAGAGCCTGTCCAGGGCGTAAAGGCAAAGCTGATGGATATCAAACTCCACGAGGATGCCATCCACCGAGGCCCTGCCCAGGTCATCCCTGCGGTCAGGCAGGCGGTCCAGGCTGGCATACTCATGGCAAACCCAACCCTCCTCGAGCCCTTCCAGAACGTCTTTATACAGGTTCCACAGGAGCAGATGGGCGGCGCCATGTCCGAGATCCAGGGCCGAAGAGGCATGATCCTGAGCATGGAAACCGAGGGCGACATGATTATCATCAAGGCGAAGGCACCGGTCTCTGAGCTCTTTGGGTTTGCAGGAGCGATTCGGGGAGCTACCGAGGGCAGATCCCTCTGGAGCACGGAGTTTGCCGGCTTTGAGCCGATTCCACCCGCGGCTATGCAGGAGACGGTACGCCAGATCAGGAGCCGCAAGGGTTTAAAGGCCGAAATGCCTATGCCCAGCGATTACCTGAAGGCTTGAGTCCTTCTCTGAAAAGATTTAAACGGAAGAGACGCAAATACGCAGTTAAGAGTTAACCGGAGGAGATAAAGATGGCATCAAAAAAGCCACACATGAACCTGGCGTTCATTGGACACGTTGACCACGGGAAGTCCACTCTCGTGGGACGGCTGATGTTCGAGACCGGCGCGGTTTCTCCACATATCATCGAGGGGTTCAGGAAAGAGGCCGAGTCTAAGGGGAAGGGCAGCTTCGAGTTCGCCTGGGTCATGGACAGCTTGAAAGAGGAGCGAGAGAGGGGCGTAACCATAGACATCGCCCACCAGAGGTTCGACACTGACAAGTTCTACTTCACGATCGTCGACTGTCCCGGACACAGAGACTTCATCAAGAACATGATCACTGGTGCGAGCCAGGCGGACGCCGCAGTTCTGGTAGTTGCAGCCCCTGATGGGGTCATGGCCCAGACGAGAGAGCACGTATTCCTCGCAAGGACCCTTGGGATCAACCAGCTCATCATCGCAGTGAACAAGATGGACGCTTCCAAGTACAGCGAAGAGAGGTTCAACGAGGTCAAGGAAGAGGTCGGAAAGCTGCTTCAGATGGTCGGATACAAGATCGCAGATATACCCTTCGTACCTCTTTCCGCCTTCGTGGGCGACAACATCATCGCTCGCGGAGACAACCTCTCCTGGTACAGCGGACCCACCTTCCTTGATACACTGAACAACCTTAATGTGCCCGAAAAGCCCACCAAACTGCCTATGAGACTGCCCGTCCAGGACGTCTACACCATCTCCGGTGTTGGGACCGTCCCCGTGGGCCGAGTCGAGACTGGGATCATCAGGAAGGGCGACAAGATCATCTTCGAGCCCGCAAACGTCACCGGCGAGGTCAAGACGATCGAGATGCACCACGAAGAGGCCGACGAGGCTCTGCCAGGCGACAACATCGGCTGGAACGTGAGGGGCGTTGGAAGGAATGACATAAGGAGAGGCGACGTCTGCGGACATGTCGACTCACCGCCCACCGTGGCCAAGGAGTTCACCGCTCAGATCGTGGTTTTGCAGCACCCGAGCGCCATCTCCGTGGGTTACACCCCTGTCTTCCACTGCCACACCTCCCAGATCGCTTGTACCTTGTCAGAGATCAAGGCCAAGCTCGATCCCAAGACCGGTGCGGTAAAGGAGCAGAACCCAGCCTTCATCAAGGCTGGCGATGCCGCCATAGTCACCGTGACGCCCACAAAGCCGATGGTGATCGAGAATGTCAAGGAGATCCCACAGCTCGGGCGGTTCGCCATCAGGGATATGGGTCAGACAGTTGCAGCGGGCATGTGCATGAATGTCACACCCCGCTAACTCAGTTTTTTCTGGTGTTTGAGTTATGCAGAAGGCAAGAATACGGCTATCTGGAACCGACCCCCGCTCCCTGGACGACATATGCAGCCAGGTTAGAGGGATCGCTCAGAGAACGGGCGTGCACATGGCAGGACCGATCCCGCTCCCGACCAAAAGGATGGTAGTTCCCACGAGAAAGAGCCCCGATGGGGAGGGGACCGCCACCTGGGACCATTGGGAGATGCGGGTGCACAAGCGTATGATCGACCTGGACGCCGACGAGCGGGCCCTTCGTCAGCTCATGCGGATACAGGTTCCAAAGAACGTCAA
>DUKF01000267.1 GCA_013329455.1 Methanotrichaceae archaeon
TGTCCTGACTACATCAACTTCACCAAGGAAGCCGAGTTCGAGTACATGCCCGTGAGCTACCAGACCGGCACCTACGACCAGAAGTGGATCGAAAAGCTCTGCGTCCAGAACTACTACATCGGAGCCGTCGTGGTCGAGATGTACACCCACGCCGAGCACCTCCAAAAGAACACCGAGGTCAAGACCAGGAAACAGTGCTGCGAGTTGGAGCCTAATGGGGCAGATGGAAGGGACAATGGAATAAAGGAGCCTTCTTGCGGATGCTGCACCGGCGCCCTTGAGGCGAACTTCAACTCCAACGTGATCGGCGTCGCTCACATCGGCTGGCTGTCTAAGGACGTAACCACCAATGACAAGGGCAGGCACGATGAGTACGGCCGAAGCGTTGAGGACCTGACGGGCGTCTTCTCCATCGAGAAGTTCATCCAGCTCTGGGGCAACGACTCCTGCGGCGACGTCCAAGTTGACTGGCTCCCCTGCATTTAAATCTGAGATTGATTAAACCGCCCCGAAATCGGTTGAATTTTCGGGGTGGCTCCCACCTATTTTTACATACGTTCATCGAAGTATCTGACGCCAACAGGAGACCCAATCTCAAAGTTCCTTGAAGCCCGAAGGGATTGAGGGTTGTTAGCCACGACCACATCATCTATGAAGAGATGAAGAAAGCGGCTCCCGGCAAGATCTCATTTCACGTTCTCACAAATCTATCTCCGGAGAACTTCCTGCACCTCTCCAACCCCTGTCGAAAGGTTGAATTAGATGGCCCCTTTTGTAGCAGGCTGAACGAAGGTGGTTCCCGTTGCAGTTGCTACTAATCCACTCTGATTACATCGAGTTTGAGGCCAAGAGGCCAACCCCCGTCGCCGAGAAGGTGGAGGAGGCGGAAAAGTCGGGACGGCTGGAGGAGGCCCTATGCGCCTTCATCGCCGTCGAGAAGTGGGACGAGGACGACATCCCGGCGGTCGTTGCTGAGGGCGCTGAACAGATCGCCGCTGTTGCAGAGCAGGTCAAGACCAAGAGGATCATGCTTTACCCCTACGCCCACCTCAGCTCCCAGCTCTCCTCGCCGGGCGCCGCGATCAAGATTCTTCAGGGGATGGACGAGTCCCTCAGAGAGAAGTACGAGATTGCTAGAGCGCCCTTCGGCTGGTACAAGGCATTCAAGCTGAGCTGCAAAGGCCATCCCCTCTCGGAACTCTCCCGCTCCATCAGACTCGGCGAGGGTGCTGGAGCTGCCGCCGCTTCAGCCGGGGGTAAAGGGGCGTGTGTGGGCGCTGTCAAGGCGCCAGAAAAGGAAGAGGTGGTCTCTGAAGCCCTCAAGGCCGAGGAGAAGGCAGTCTCTCACTGGAGGATAATGACCCCTGGAGGGGAGATGGTCGAACCGGAAAAGTTCGACTTCAAGGGATCTGAAAACCTCAAAAAGTTCGTCAACTACGAGATATCAAAGAGCAGGGCCGTCGAAGCCGTCCCGCCCCACGTCGAGCTGATGCGTCGTCTTGAATTGGTCGACTACGAACCAGGCTCCGATTCGGGGAACATGAGGTACTACCCCAAAGGCAGGCTGATCAAGTCGCTTCTGGAGTCTTACGTTCTGGAGAGGTCTGCAGAGATGGGGGCGATGGAGGTCGAGACGCCCATCATGTACGACATGAACCATCCCACCCTCAAAAAGTACCTGGACCGGTTCCCTGCGAGGCAGTACTCGATCGAGGCTGAGAAGAGGAGCTTTTTCCTCCGGTTTGCGGCCTGCTTCGGCCAGTTCTTGATGAGCCACGACATGACCCTCTCCTACCGATCATTGCCCCTCAAGATGATCGAGATGACTCGCTACTCATTCCGTCGAGAGCAGCGAGGAGAGCTTGTGGGCCTGCGGAGGCTGCGGGCATTCACCATGCCCGACATGCACACCCTCTGCGCCGACATGGGGGGCGCAACCCGGGAGTTCGAGAATCAGTACGAGGCATCGATATTGGTCCTCGAAGAGGCGGGCCTCGACCTGGACGACTACGAGGTTGCGATCAGGTTCACCAAAGAGTTCTACGACGAGAACAAGGAGTTTGTAGAGGGGCTCGTAAAGATCGTCGACAAGCCGGTCCTCATCGAGATGTGGGACGAGCGGTTCTTCTACTTCGTCCTCAAGTTCGAGTTCAACTTCGTCGACGCCCTTGACAAAGCGAGCGCCCTCTCGACAGTCCAGATCGATGTCGAGAACGCCGAGCGGTACGACATAAACTACACCGACGCCGACGGAACCTCCAAACAGCCGATCATCCTCCACTGCTCGCCAAGCGGTGCCATCGAGCGGCTGATGTTCGCACTCCTCGAGAAGGCCCACCGGGTCTCCCAGGAGGGGAAGGTTCCGATGCTGGCAACCTGGATCTCACCGACCCAGGTGAGGGTGATCCCTGTGGCCGAGCGCCACCACGCAAGGGCCGAGGAGATCGTCAAAGATCTGGGCTTCAGGACGGACATAGACGATCGGGATGAGACCGTCGGCAAGAAGATCAGGGATGCAGGGCGCGAGTGGGTGCCTTACGTCGTCGTCATCGGCGACAATGAGCTGGAATCGGGAAAGCTCGCTGTGACCGTCAGGGCCGAGTCCGAACCGAAGAAGCCCCACAAGGTCGAGATGACAGTCGATGATTTGAAGGCAAGGATCGCCACGGAGACGGCTGGAAAGCCCTGGAAGCGGCTGCCAATGTCCGTGAAGCTCTCGGAGAGGCCCAGGTTCATCTGAGGCGCGATGGGGTGCTGAATCTCCCATCCTTTTCTATTTGAATCCCCAAAAAAAGATAGATCGGCGACTCACTTGATCTTGAGGGTGCCGATCAGCTTCTCGGTGATGTTCCTGTCCGCCGTCGAGACCATGAGGACTTGAACATCTTCGTCCAGGCTCCATGAGGCAATATCGTAAGATCCTCCACTGACCCTCAGGTCCGGTGTCGTCAGGGCGAGGACGGTCACGTTCTGGCTCTGGGGGTTGACCGCCGACCAGTTTCCGACCACCACGTCGCCATGAGACTCGACCTCCGAGATCTCGGCGCTCAGGAAGAGGTCGCTGAGGGATGCCGTTTTCATCCGCCTCATCACGTCATCGTAAACGCTGAAGATCGAGAGAAAGACCCTACCTGCCTCGGGATCGGTGCTGTTGATCATCAGGTCGTAGGAGAATATGCCTGTAGTATTGGCATCAGCCTCTGCAGCGAATACCTGGAAATCAGAAGGGATGTCCGCCGAAAATCCGCGCTCGGCGACCGTCAGCACCGTACCCTCAAGGGCCGCACCGTTCATTGTGCCTGTGAGGGTGAGGAGAAGCAACAGAGCCGAAACCATTGATGTAAAACGTTTCATCATCAACCACCTATGAATCATTTAGCTCGCAGTCTTTTTTATAGATATCTTTGTCTTCAGGTCGAACATACGTCGATGGTGTAGCTCCGGCCGCTCTCGTAGTACTCGTTTGATGTGCAGGTTAGCCCTGAGCCATAGACCTTTATCGAATGGCGTTGGTTGCCAGCAACGGAGGTCGCATAGATCCCGTCTCGCAAGTCGCCGCTCCGGCCGTCGGCTCCGACGTAAGATCCGTCGACGTAGACGCTGTACCCCTTCAGGCTGGAAGACTTTAGGGTCACCCTGGCGGATCCATAGCTTGGCGTCTGGGGGCCGGGTCCCGGCGACCAGACGGGCCAGGTTCCGCTTCTGACGTCCACCACCACGGCGTTGCTCATCTTGTCGTCGACTGAAAATAGGATCACGTATCTGCCCACCTCGTCAGCCCGGAAGGTCAATTGGCTGTATCCCGGATAGAGGGAGTACTGCCTGGAAATCATCCTGTTTGCGGGCGTTATCTCGTAGAAGTCGGCCCAGCCCCCGCCTGAAGAGTAAGCCAGGAGCCTGAGATACGCGCCCTCCGGGACGATGGCATACCCGGTCCAGCTGCTGGCGCCCAGAATCCAGAGGCCGTTGGCCCCTGCATAGGCGAGCTGATACGCAGAGCTAGCAAGAGGTTGGCCACCAGGTCCACCCGCGAAAATTTCTGGCGCTCCCGATACATAGTACCTATCGACCTCCATCCCGCCAGGAGACGTCATGCTGAAGTATTCCGAGTACCAGGAGAACTCCGAGGTTGAAGGCCAAGTCGTTCCCTCTTCGGAGACCTCGCTGTTGTACATCTCGGGATGTTTTTCGCTTATTATCCAGGGGCCGCCTAACCCCAGCTCGAATAGACGCTCTGCCTGTCTCTCGCCAGGCTCGTATTCGAGCTGGGCAGAGGAGAGGACAATCAGCGACAAAACCGCGATAATGATACACACCGGCTTCGGCCTTGTCAATCCTCGAGATTTTTCTATCAGTCTAATTCCAGAGCGCGTATCACTGGCATGCGCTCCGCACAATCTTTTAAAACCCGACATTAACACCCACTCCACGATTTCGGCCACCTTGGCCGATCCCAGTATTCTAGGTATTCTGCGAAAATATTTAAGAATAGCGGACTATGGATGAACTCTTCGGTTTTTGGCACTCAAGCTTGAAATAATAGAGATGCCGGTTGCAGCTATAAAGAGAACATAGAACCCTAGTCCAGATTATTTTTGAATATGAGCGCAATATTCTTAGCATCAGGAGGATCAATTGTTAGGGATTGAAACGTTCCGGCCGCGGGCTGCGGGAGCGAAATGAAATCGGGGACTGGGAACTATGAGAATCTGCTACCTTCTGATTTTGATGCTGATCGGGGCATCGTTGGGACTGACCGCGCCGGCTGGAGCTGACGGGATAATCATCGTCGATCCGCCACCGGGCGTTCCGATCGTGAAGCTGGATGAGGCTCTCGCCATCAAGTACCATCACGCCGACGTGATGATCGAGGACCAGGTGGCGACCACCAGAGTCGATCAGGTCTTCGTTAACGAAAACACCTGGACCGCTGCGGGGACCTACATATTTCCCCTGCCGGAAGGTGCTGCGGTAAGCGATTTCGTCATGTGGGTTGACGGCGAGCCTGTCAGGGGCGAGATTTTGGAGGCCGACGAGGCTCGGGATATCTACAACGATATCGTAAGACAGATGCGCGATCCCGCCCTTCTCGAATACGTTGACAGAAAGGCTCTCAAAGCGAGCGTCTTTCCCATACCTCCCGGGGAGGAGAGGAGGATAGAGCTTGAGTACAGCCAAGTCCTCCCCCTGGAAAACGGCCTCGTCCACTACGTCTATCCCCTCAGCACCGAGAAGTACTCCTCAAAGCCTCTTGAAGAGGTGGTGATGACCGTCGATATCGAGTCGGAAGTGCCGATCAAGGCGGTCTACTCTCCCAGCCACCAGGTCTTCGTCGAGCGGGAAAACGACTTTTCAGCCCTTCTGGGCTTCGAGGAGTATGACGTCCTCCCGGACCGGGACTTTGAGCTCTACTACTCGGCGAGCTTCGAGGACGTGGGCCTCTCCCTCCTCAGCTACAAGGAGACGGGCGAGGACGGCTTCTTCCTGCTGCTGGCAGCACCGAAAGTCAAGGTCGAGCCCGAGGACTTGGTGGCAAAAGACCTGATCCTGGTCCTGGACGTATCTGGGAGCATGGAGGGCGAAAAGCTGGACCAGGCGAAGGACGCCGCCCTCTACGTTCTTGACAACCTCAACCCCGAGGACGGGTTCAACGTCGTCGCCTTCAGCACGGGCCTTGTGACCTTCAGCTCAGAGCTCGAGCCGGCATCGGAATGGGACGATGGGAAAGAGTTTGTGAAAGGGCTCGAGTCATTGGGTGGAACCGACATAAACCGGGCTCTTCTCGAGGCCGTGGAGATGACGGACCCCGACCGGCCCACGACGGTGATATTCCTCACCGACGGCCTTGCCACGGTGGGGGTTGAGGATACGGGGACGATCCTCGGAAACGTCGAGGACGCGGCCCCTGAAAACGTCAGGATCTTCAGCTTCGGGGTGGGAGACGATGTCGACACCGACCTTCTCGACCAGCTCTCGATCGACCACGGCGGAGCCAGCACCTACGTTCGGCCCGGCCAGAAGATCAACGAGACGGTGAGCGCCTTTTACGCCAAGATCAGCAGCCCGGTCCTATCGAACCTCGATGTCGATTTTGGCACTATTAAGGCAGGCCAGCTCTATCCGGAGAGGACGCCGGACCTGTTCGTTGGCTCGCAGCTTGTCATGGTGGGCCGGTACCGAAACGGGGGCAAAACCACGATAACCCTATCGGGGACGGTGAACGATAGGAAGGTCACAATCGTCTACCCCGGCAACAACTTCATCAAAGAGGGCGGGGCCGACTTCATCCCGAGGCTCTGGGCCACAAGAGCCATCGGAAGCTACCTCACCGAGATCAGGCTCCACGGCGAGGACCCGGAGCTTGTGGACGCCATCGTCGCCCTGAGCATCCGGTACGGCATCATAACCCCCTACACCTCCTTCCTGATCGAGGAGGACGACATATTTTCGGAATCGGGCAGAGAGGCGATCTCTCGGGACGTCCAAGAGGAGCTGGCAGCCGAAGCTGACGCGCCCTCATTCGGATCGTCGGCGGTTCAGAAGGCCGCCTTCCAGGGTCAGCTGGCCGCGGCCGAGGCGCCTTTGTCTGGGCCCCTGACGTTCTTGCCGACGACGACCGGCGCCGACGGGGGCGTTTCTGAGCCCGAGCCCGTGAAGGTGGGAGAGGTCATAAAACAGATCGGGAGCAAGACCTTCGTCTTCCGGAACGAGACCTGGACCGATACAAGCTTCGACGGGTCCAAGATGGAGACTGTAAAGGTCGAGTTTCTATCCGACGATTACTTCGATCTGATCTTGGAGAATCCGGTCCTCGGCGACTACTTCGCCCTGGGCGAGCGGGTGATCGTCGTCTATGACGGGACCGCCTACGAGGTTGTGGAAGTGATGATATGAAGACCATTTTGACGATATTCTGCCTGGCGGCAGCTGTTCTTTTCTGCACGGTTTCCTCCCTGGGACTGGACCTGTCCTGGGGAGATGATGAATCTGATGAATACGACTGGTACAGTTCCGATGCGCCAAACTCGCCCGAAGTGCTTTCCGACGAGGGGCTCTTGTCCGAAGGGGAGGAGTCTAACGGCATCTGGATAATCGACTCCAGCGGGAAAGAGAGACGAACGACTCTGGAGATCCCCATGGGTGCTTGGGCAAAAGTTATGATTGCGCCTTCAGAAAGCGGTGAGCTGAAACTGTACTGCCGATATCCCACGGGAACCGCATATCTGCTTATAGCAGGAGAGGTGGAAGCGGGCCACGGCTACGGTGCCTGGTATCAGGCTGAGTGGGTGGGGGACTATGAGGTCTGGTACACCCTGGACGAGGCCGAGAGCGACACAGTTCTGTTCGAAGTTCAGGAAGGATGGATCGCTGAGGAGGGGATGGCTGCCCCTGGGATGGCTAAGTCGGGTGGGTCCGGTGCGTCAGGGGTCGGGTCGCCTGCCATGTATAGC
>DUKF01000162.1 GCA_013329455.1 Methanotrichaceae archaeon
ACCACATCCCTTCCTTCCACTTCATCGACAGATCGAGGGAGAAATCATTGGTCAGGTTCTGACTTGAGGGCGCGTATACAAAACTCAAGTCTTTAGCTATGGAGTTGGATCCGGCGTTGATCTCCTCATCGGAACTGTAATTTCTCGTTCCAGATTCGTAAGACCTCTGAGACGATCCGATTCTTTTGTCCGCAGCCACGAATCCCGTTCCTGAGGAGGTCTTGCTCGACTTAGAGCCGTCCGTCTCCACCAGAATCTTGAAGCTGCCCGTGTAGTCCTCCCTGGATTCGAAGACGGGTTTGTCGTGAGCTGTGGAGTTGGACGATGGCATCTTCAGGATTCCTATGTGGCCCATCCCGTCGAATTCGGAGTTGACATCCATGGACGTCTCGCTTTTGTCGAGGTTGATGCGTGACTCTCGATCTATGGAGGTCGCGTACCGGTAAGACTCACTAACCGAAGTTCCCGTTATCCGGTTTTTGGCCTTCGCCTCTTCGGTCCACCTGGACGAGTATGTCACCGACCTGTTCTGATAAAGTCCCAGAGCAGTGGTCCCATAAGTTGCAGAGACTTCTTTATTCGACGAAATAGACTTTTTCTCAGTGAGAAGCTCGATCTCTCCCTCGCCATCGTAAGTGCCACTGCCATGCTCACGGATGCTCAGTTCGGTCCCCGTCCTGACAACGTCCACGCTTTTGGAATCTGAGACCATCCCCGTCGCGTTAACGTTCTCAGAAGAGAAGGTGACGTAGACGCGATTTGTGATCGTGTAAGATGGTGGTGAGGTCTTGTAATCGTTGGCCACGTTGACAAAACCCTCTCCTGAAACTCCCTGATTCATACTGAACTCGAAGTCCTGAGTTTCGGGCACCCTGACCTTGAGGGTGATGTTTTTGGAGGACCCATTTTCTATCTCGTCGAAACGCCATATGCCGTCAGGATCGGGTGGAGGTGAGGTGGAGATCTCCTCGACTTTCCCGTCGAAGACGTCCCTCACGGTTACGTTCGTCACATAAGTGGATCCCCCGTTCCAGAGGGAGATCGTGTAGTTCAGGGTCTCGCCAGGATTCACAGTATTCTTGTCGGTGGTTTTGGTGACAGAGAAACCAAAAAGATCTACCGAAATTTGGCCGATGCCGACTACAGGGTTGTTGAGTGGACCATTGCCCAGGGCCAATGCCTTGTTCTCCAATGGTCCTGAGTTCAAAGGTCCTGGAAGGTCAGCATCATCTACGACGTAATTGGCGGTGGCCATCGCCAGCTCTCCAGGAAGAAGAGTTTTCCGGTCGAGGTCGATCTGGCCCAGCCGGTTATCAGTTAGAGTGAGGTTTGTTATCTGATCTTCACATTGGTTGCTGACCGAATATGTGTAAGTGATCGTATCTCCGACTTTGGGCCATTTCGGGCTTGCCCCGATCAAAACGGAAAGTTCGGGGGAAGATTCATCGTAGCTCGTCGAGTAGGCTCTTTCGCAGGAGTTATCTCCAGGAGCGCTGGTCCAGTTCAGCCATCCAGCAGCTTCAGAGACCTCGTCTGTGACACCTTCCTCAGAACTGGCCAGGTACATCTCATCGACGGCTGCCCGGTACCTGAGCAGAACGTCACGATCTTCGTTCCAGGAAAGGTCAACCTCGTCGAAGCTCCATCTGACAGTCGAGGGGCCGATCAACTCGGCGGTTCCAGGTGGACCGGGCAGGATCTCGATTGAGTCTGGTGAGCAGACAAATCCAACGGGCACAGAATCGGTGACTTCCACGTCGAAGGAGTCGGAATGGCTCGAAGGCAAGTGGCTGAGGGATACTGTGTAGATGATGGCCAGATCACCTGAACCTGTTATGTCAGGAACCGCCCTCTTTTCCGCACTTAAACAAGGCTCTACAATCTTCAACGGCTTTGATGCTTCAGAGCATGACCGGATCCGACCCCCTTCGTCTTCGAATCTGAGAGTGGCCCTGTTCGGAACGAGGACGACTCCGTCCTGGTTTTCGAGAACGTCTGCCACCAGAACCTCGAACTGGATCGTCACGTCCTGGTCCAGAGTGTTGTCCACCTCGTCGAAGCTCCATTCTATGACGACCTCTTCGGTCCCGTTGTTGGGACTGCTCACGCTAGTCAGGGCAGAGCTTGTGGCACCATAGATCTTCAGGCTCTCGTCCTTGTAGATCAGACCTCTTGGAAGAACGTCAGCAATGACCATGTTTCGGGCCACGGACTTTGGCAGATCTATCTCTATTTTGTACATATCCTCAACCTGACCCACAGAATCCTCAGCCACCTGGGACACGGCGGATGCATGTGGAACGGCAGAGCTGAATGAGAAGATGGCCAGAAGTATTAACGAAAATATTTTTATACGATCTGTTGCCGAACTCGTCCGCAATCTGTATCCCAACATCTTCGGCCACTCTATCCGATTTTGGTAGATTTTCGTATCTCGCCAACTTCATCAAGTGCAGAAACAAACTAAAGTCTATTAATATATTTATATAGTTTCTTTTGCGCTGTTACTCCCTATACTCAAGTTATAGACCTTAGGCAACTCACTTTTTCTGCTGAAAGATATTCATCTGGCTTCCAAATAATTATTAGTGGGGTTTTGGGGCTAAGGGCCCCATCCCCTCAATGAACGAAAGTCTCCATATCTAGAGCGCCTCAACCTCAAACTACCACAAGCTCTGTTGTCTCGGTGTCCAGGACGGTACCATCGTCCGACATTGCCACCGCCATATCTACGGTGTACGTTCCGGGCTCTAACACAAGGCCAGACTCGAAGCTCATTTTGAAGAGCATCGAATATCTGGGAATTATCGACCTGGCGGTTGCTCGGGTTGAAGCTGTGGCAACGACGTTCTCGTCCTGATCTTTTATGATGGACACGCCGACAGCCCTGTAATGGTGGTTTCCGGTGTTCTTGAAGGTCGTAGACACCGTTATGGGCTCATCCGGACCCGTATACTCGCTCAGCTCCGTGTCCGTAATTTCTCCGGTTTGAATGAGCTCCTTTCCGGAGATGGTGAGGTAAACCGGGACCAGAAATCCGACAGATACGCCAACTTTGCTTCCGCCGCTAGTTTCACCGATCTTGGCAGATTCGCCGGCGATAGTAACTGCAGCGTACCTCCCCGCTGGACCATCGTCATCCGGGATGGTTCCCTCAACCAGCAATTTCACCTCTTCGCCAGGTACTGTTCGAAGGGTATCCGTCGACAAGCTCAAGAAATCCGCAGCAGAGTAGGGGCTGTCTTCAGAATCTTCTTCAGCAGCTTTGAGGCCGCCTTCGAGGGACTGATCGGCCCAAACGATCGTCGCCGAAAGGTTGCTCGCTGGCTCTGTGCTGCTTGTAATCAGTCCTATCTTGTAGCTGACGGACTCTCCAGGATAGACCGTATCCGAGATGAAGGATCCCGTAGCCGTGATCGCTGAAACCGGCATAACGGCCGAAAGTACCGTTATGGCGATTAATGTAGACACTAAAAATACATTGCCAAGTCTTATCATACTTTTATCACCTGCTCTTCAGAGTCTGAGAACGCTCATTCAATCAACTGTCCAGAGAAATTAACCGTCAAGCGGTAAGTCTGGTTGGCGCCTAGCAGTCTGAGGTCTTTGCGCGAGATGGGTTGCTTTAAAGTGATCTCTACATCCTGGCCCGCCTCATCGGTGGGCCCGCCAGTGCAGATCACGCCACCATCTGGAAGCTCGACCTCTCCGTCCCCTGAACTACCTGAGATAATCATGGGATTGACAAGTTTCACTGTGGGATCATACTTGCCAGTCGACAGGTTGTACTTGGTCATGTGACCTTTTGTCAAAAGATCTGTATCGCTCGCCGCCAATGTCCAATCTTGACTGGCCTTGACGTTGACCGTGACCGCTTTTACGTTCGTGATGTTCAGATCGAACTCCCAATAGCCGATATCCTCGAAAGTCGAAATGGATAGCATTGATTCGGCCGACAGAACGATCTTATCCTCGAAGGCCTGCCCTGGAGCTGCATGATATATGGTTTCTGACTCTGGTGAACCAGCCAAAGCTGGAGCAATGATCATAAAGATTGAGAGAGAGCTAAACATGCGTTTGAAGGTTGCACCTTTAGCTCTCATCTTTTCGCTCCTTTTGGCTCTTGTTAGCTAACTGCGCCTATTGCTCTCACGTAGTAGCACAGCACTCGCCGGTGTTCTCAGCCCAGTACATGATGTCGATGGAGTAGTCGCCGCCCTTGTCTTTCATCGTGATCAGCTGCTTGTACTGCACAGGGAAGTAAGTGCAGGGACAAACTTCGAAACAGGGATCTCCGTCTACGACGAAATTGTCGCCGGCGGCAAGGGTGACTTCAACGCCGCCAACATTCACAACGAGGGGGTTGGAGAGCTGTATGCCGTTCTCTTTTGCCATGATTCCAGTCCTGGAATTTATGTAGAGGTCCCACGGGCAGTTGGAACAGACCATAACAGCAGCCTGCGCCCAGGGGCAGAGGCCTCCCTGCGCCAGCTCGGGATCGCAGCAGTCGACATCCACATCAGCGTCGAAGCGCTCACCCAGCTCGTTTGTCAGCATGTCGCTGATGTATTCGCTGGAATAAGTGCCTGGACTGGTGGGGAATGGGGGAATTACGTTCATGCCGAAATCGAAATCTCCGAAGGCGGGTGCAGGCGGCCAACAGAAGACGCTTATCCAACACGGCATGTTACCGCCAACATCGACCGGACACTCCGGACCGATACACTGTACAACTTCCTGTGCAGAAGCAGCTCCGAAGGCCGCAAACAAGGCCATCAGGAGAGCTACCGCTCTAATGCTCTTCATTTGTCTATTACCTCCTATCCTACATTCGCGTACACACAAACACTTGCGTGTCCCTCCGTGTGTACAATGTTACAATGTGACTGGAAGTGGTATATAAAAGTTATGTATGTCCACCGAATATACTGAAACGGTTTAGCTCGACTATTATTTAAGAAATTTTAGTAACTTCTGAGGGACAAGGCAGATGTGAAATCAACACCATTCATCCAAAAAAACAAGAAAATGAAAAAATAATCATAATTTATATGTACAAAGTAATTAAATTTATTGGCCATATTTTGGATTGAAATCTCTACAAAATCATCCAATAACTAATAATAATAAATTAATGTCATATGAACAGAAAGTTACATAAGATTGTAGATACATTTGTTTATCAATACAGACGAAATCGTCAATATTTGCATAACTAAGTAAGCAAGCATTAAGAATATCGCAATACCTCAACTAATCAAGTACAGCATACAAAGCACCAAATTACCAACTCAATCGAATATATTTTCAGACATTATAATTTTGCATCACCCAGTTAACATGTCATAATATGCGCCTATGACGCCCGTAAGTTCAGTTAAGGTTCCCACTTATAATGATGAATGTCGATATTAGTGTAAGATAATTATATCATATAGTATCATTTACGTGTAGACGGCGATCATTAACATAACCATATTCATTATTTGATATAAAAACTCTGTATCGGGTTCGAATACGTAACGAGTAAATACTTCCCCAATTTGACCCAAATTCGCGATACGGGTTATCTATGGTAGGCCTTAGGGTCAGATAGTCTGACTTTAAAAAGGTACTATCAGAAGGTTATTTCCAGAAAGGGCCGCAGAATTCAGAAGTTATTTCGAACTAAAGTACACCATTCGCAATATGGTCGATCATGGCCAGCCCGGTGGATATCTCTCCACCCTCATCCGCTCGACAAACCTGCTCAGACTCTCAACGTCCTTGATCTCCCGCCTGACCATCCTCTTCAGTCGATCCCTTGTATCCAAATCGACTCGAGCCCCCGTCCCTCGAAGATGTTGCTTTAACTTTTTGGCCAGCTCATCTCCTGTCCGGTCCCAGTCAGTCAGGATCACAATCTTTCCATAAGCCCTGGCCGAGCANNATCTTTCCATAAGCCCTGGCCGCATTTTCAGCCACCTCCAAAGCGGGTCGCCTTGAGGCCCTGATTATCGGCCCTTCGACACCTAGGTCTCTAAGAGACCGCTCATCCCTGATGCCCTCTACAATTATGGCTGCCCCATCATGAGACGCCTCGACGAGAGTCTTGATAAGATCTTCCAGGGATTCGGGGTCAAAGCTCACCTTTCTGGTCCTTGAGTTTCGGCCTCTGCTATCGTGCCCACATCCTCGGCTCATGAGATCAGACCTTCCTCGACCCAAAACCAGCAAGCAGTTCCGCCGCACCATCAGCATCCAGCCCCAAAACCAGGACGACCTTTCGCGAGCTCTTCTGGCCGCTTATCACCTGGACCCTTTCACCAGGAACTCCCAACAGATCGGCCAGAGCCCGCGTAAGCTGAAGGTTCGCTTTGCCCTTGATCGGCTTTTCGGTCAGCTTCGCTTCGAAAGACCTTCGCCAGGGGTTGAACCCCGAGGGAATTTCAAGCCTGTTCGACCCCGGTGATACTTCGAACCTGATGAGAACCCCCTGTGGATGGGTGTCGATCGCCTCGAGTATCTGGTCAGGTCCGTTCATACCGGAAAAAGCGACTTTGAGCCGACTTAAAGCTTTGCACCTTTTTGACCTCACCTTTTCCTCGAATCCAGCGCCCAAATACTGGCAGAACAGGATTTTCATTTCCCTTCATCCAACAGCCCATTCAAAATGTCTGATGGCGGGCAAATAAAGGATTATGGCCGATGGATGAAAAAATTAAGGGCGCGAAGACGGCAGATTGCTTCTCGTCCCACCCAGATCACTGTTTTCCGGCCCTATTGGGTGCGCGACGTAGGATAGGAGGTATAGTCGAACATCTCCAAAGGACTTTCGGACCGGTCAAGGTGGCGATAGGCAGCCGTCTTCTCAATCTACCAACATGCATAGGTCTGGGTCTACTTAAAGTTAAACGTTATGCTCCACAGGCCACAGCCATGAAAGGAAGCCGTTTGAGCTTAAACATCAAAAAATAGAGGGAGCCACTCAGGTGAAAGCTGAGTAACTCATGCTCATTTCGTTGTTGTTTCCGATGATGTAGCAGACTCCTGTAATGGGCTGGTTCGATGTGACGACCGCAGATCCAACAAAGTCAGATCCCACAATCGACTTTGGCCTGATCGCCGTCGAGCCGCAGGCAGGAATGGTGATGCTGTCCGTGTATGAGAGAGCGCCCGACTCCGATGTCAGGCCGATATCGACGTCGGATTCGGTGTCAGAGGGATTTTGGAAGATCATCCAGGTCGTCGAACCTGCAGAATCATCCGTATCCGTAACGTACGGCAAAATCAGATCCGTCTTGCTCTCGTTGAAAGCCTCGTAGCTCATGCCCATATCGTTGTCGTTACTGTTGATGGTGCAAATTCCCATAAGAACCTGGTCCGACTTGACGGTGGCAGACCCGTTACAATCAAATGTCGCAAGGGTCTTGGGACTGAGAGCTTTTACACCACGCGCCGCGATTGTATCGTTGCCCTCGTACAACATGTCGCCCGACCCGGATCTCAGCTCGATGTAGATGTTGGCTTCAGAATTGGCGAGGTTTTGGAGCACCAACTGAGAACACCAGCTTTCAGGGATGCTGGTATCCGTGAAGTTCGGATAATACATCGAATACTTGTAATTGTATCCACCGCAAAGCTCTGAAATGATTCTACCCATCAACTCGTTCCTGTCCGATGCATCGTTTATCGCCTCAAATCCGAAGGAGAAATAAATCACCTTGTAAGTCTCAGTGTAGGCTCTCAATGCACCGCAACCGTCGCCCAGATAATTGAATATGGGGACAGCATCGTTAATGGGCGATATTTCGCTCTGATAAATCTGATTACCAGCACCATCTCCACCGGTTATGCTGATTGTTAGTCCATCCGAGATGGAATCTCCTGACACGCCCTCCAGAGTATATACGTTTGTGTCATCCCTCGCATATTGTGCGTTGAGATAGTTCGAATAGAAGGCGGAGCTCCTTATGTCGTAGCCGATGTCCTGACCAGAAATGAACAGTCTGCCACCCTCGTCTAGATAGGCTGCCAGATTGGCCTGATCGCCGGTGGTAAGGCTGGTCTGATAATCGTCGCCTGTGAACCATATCACGCATTTGAAACGGTTTAAGTCGTCAAGAGTAGGAGATCCTACGATCTTCTCGTAGTCGTAACCGTTTGCGGACAGTGCATTTTCGTAATAGGTCTCGTAGATCTTCCCCTTGTCGTCGTCCACCAGCAGTATATCAGTGCCACTCACCGATATGGACTTGCTCTTTTGGTTATTCGACGTGTAATCCTCTCCGACCAACGGAACCGCATAAACGGTTATACTGTAATCGCCCTCCGAGTCCTTTGACCAGGTGAAGTTGACGTACGTCGACCCGCCGATGGACAGAAGGGGTATTGTTTGCGACTCCAAAAAGTCACCGTTCTCGAGCAGTTGCACCTCCACGTTGCTTTCGTCGTTCGAACCCTTGTTGCTGACGACCGAACTTATTTCCGCGATTTCGCCGACCTTCAAATGGGCCGGAAGCGTCATGCTTGTGACCTCGATGTCGTGTTCCAGTGAGGTTGGGGACAAATAAGGCGTCTCGGGATCGCCCAGGAGATTGATCTCGTAGTAACAGAATCTCATAGAGTTTCTTTCATAGATAGATCCGAGATTATCCTCTTTAGAATCCTGATTTGCTCGGCCGATATTTACGATCCCCTCACCGAATATCGCATCCCAAAACTGCCTGTCGAACCTCTGAGATGAGCCGTCGGTGCTGTACCTGTAACCCCAGCCATACCTTGAATTGCCTATGAAGGCGAAAGCCCCTGTGGGGGAGGTCACAAAGTGCTCTAAGATGCAATCGGAATCAAGGTAACCACATGTGGTATCGAAATCTCTGTTATCGAAGGAACCTGAGTAACAAGCCTGGCTATATCCAAAGAAGTACTTGTTGTTGTAAAGAGCGTCCACGTCGTCGCAGGACATCTTCAATACCACATCTGGACTGCCATGACCGTCGTGGTTAATGGTATGGATGTTGCTGTTGATTATGCTGATCAGTTCTGATTTGGGCCAATTGTTTCCGGAGTAATCTCGATCGTACAGCGTCGACTTGGAGTAGTCGTTCGGAAATCCCACTGTACAGTATCCATTTGCACAGGAGTCATCCTTGATCTCATCTTTCATGTTTCCGCCCCAGTCCGATATGCCGCCGAATCCCAGATACTCGCCGACCATCCAGACCTCATTGATGTAGGGATCCTCAGATGAGGACTCGTAATCTATGACCTTCATTACGAAGTTGTTCATCTCCTCCGGGGAATCTACAGGAGCCCTGCCAACGTAAACCTCCGCCAGAAGGTCGACGTCGCCACCGTTGATGCCGTCATAGCGTTCGCCGTAAATTCCGTTGCCGTTGTAGTCGTAGTCTCCGTCTAGGCAAGCGTAGTAGAGGTCTGATGCTATGTTTGGCGGGTTGCATTCGGAGTTAGCAGCCCATAACCCCCTAACAGGCACTATGTTGTCTCCACTCTCTCCGCCGACATCTGCGCCATCTGCGTCACCGCCAAGAAGCACGTACTCGAGGCTGTTATTCTGATAGGCATCCCTTATGAAATTTCGAATCTGGGTCTGGTTGTCCATGCCTGGGTAATTGGTATAAATATCCTCAACGGTGACTATCGTGGAGTTGATCCCCTTCGAGTTCTTCCAGCTGGCTAGAGCCGTGAAGTTATGCGGTCCTGGGGCATCTCTAAGAGCCTGACTTGTGATTATCACGTAGTCGTATTGACCATCCAAGAGCGGTGAACTTTCAGTAAGCTTGAGATCCGAAACGTAAGTAGAAATATGTTCGGGATTGTCCACCATCTTGGAGACCTCGTTCCTGTCCTGTGGCAGGTCTCTGAAAGATCCGCTGTCGAGCTTTCTCTGGGCTACCGTCTTTACCGCAACGTTGAATTTGTCAAAATAGTATACGTCGTTCGTTTTCGGTATGTATCTAACGGGGTACAGATTCAGATAGAGAATCTTATAGCCCTTCTTATTCTGAATGCCAGCTACAGAATAAACCTCTCTTGGAAACGGCTCTTCAGAAGCATAGATCCTCTCGTCAGGAGGCGTGAGCTCCTCGTCAGCAAAGGATCTCTTGATCTGACCAACTGGGACAGGCTCCTGACCGGGCTCTATGTAGGCATTGCCAAGATACTCCTCTTTTCCAGGAACGACTTTAATCTCCTTGATCTCATATCCATAAGGGATCAATATGCTCGCTGTCTTAAATGGCACAGAAGGTTCTCCAGGAATGTTACTATTTGACAATCCCGGAACTACAACCGAGTTGTAATGCTTCTCGAGCCCCTTATCCAAATTCGGCTTTTCTACGCTGTATTTCAGGTTTATCGTCTTCATGCTTCTGTCTTCTTTGCTTTCGACGAGCCAATTGAAGTCTTCCCCCATGGCTAAGCCTTCAAAGGCGTCGGATGACATAATCTCATCGTCGATGAGTAAATCATCAGAAATCAAATCCGTAAATTCGATATCGACATCGAATTCCGTCGAGATAACTGGGCAAGACAAAACGAACAAGTTAAGAAACGTCAAGCCCAAAATCCCCACATAAAATTCAGAAAACCGGGTCATTCCACTACCTACCCCCTTCCATTGCTACCCATTCTTTCGCCATCTGCAATCTGCACTTCCAATATTCTTCATATAGATAGAAACGATCAAACTACAAATTGAGATTATTCGTATATAACTTTTTTGTGTGTGTGGGCCCGTATTGAATAACATCCAATTTATAGTCATGAACCGCAAAGATTATGACTTTTATTGTAACCTACAAGAGAAAACCATGGATTGGAAGAGATTGTATCTAATTCGATTGGTCCTAAGATGATTATAATTACTATGTGTAGGAGTCGAAGTTGTAACGTTGGGATCTCAGCTGTAGGACGGATACTTCGGATGATACCTCTAAAATAACAGGATATTCAGAACCATGTAATTTGAACGTCGGGCTGGCAAGGGCGCATCTCGCAGCAGAGCTGCAGGTCAGGGTGATTCGCGTCGTGGCCCCACTTAAATCGATTACTGCAAATAATATAATTTAAATAATTATTCTATATTACATATTTATTACTATAATTTTTCGCGTGGCTCGATTCGAACTGTTAAGTTGGTTATTTATCCATCTCCACAGTAAGGCTGCAGGAGTCCAAAATCGCAATAGAGGGGCAATGTTAAAATAACCTGAAAACCATGACGGTTAAGGTTTTCATGCAGATTAGGCAAGTTGTCGTCTTGGCTGATGAGTCTTCAGAGGTGAACGATTTTCTCCGCGACCTGGAGCAGAGGGGGCTTGAGATCCTCAGATCAAATGCCACCGAGATCCTGGGCGAGGTCGCATCCACTGAGGGCAGCAGATTGGGTGGACCTGACCGCCTCATCCTGTGCGATCAAAATTTCGATTCCATGCCTTTCGGATCGGCGATCGTCAGGGAAGCTGTGAATAATGGTTGTGGAATCCTGATAGGTTCGGATCGGTTCGGGTGGGTTCTTGAGGAAATGACAGCTGGAGGCGCCCTATCCGAGGAGACTAGAAGTGAGCTCGCTTCCGA
This sequence comes from Methanotrichaceae archaeon, assembly GCA_013329455.1. Lineage (GTDB taxonomy): Archaea > Halobacteriota > Methanosarcinia > Methanotrichales > Methanotrichaceae > Methanocrinis > Methanocrinis sp9297u. The sequence goes on from DUKF01000162.1 coordinate 11,581, forward strand.
GGCCATATTCAGATGCATATCGAAGGAAGCCGAAAAGCTCCGAGCGCACCAGGGGGAGAGCCCCCGCTACCTCGTCCAGACCTACGAGAAAGTGCAGGACCTCAGGTACGGGGAGAACTGGCACCAAAAGGCGTCTTTATACCAGAAGCACGACAGGCTCGGCCTCCACCGGGCCCCCAAGCTCTGCGGAAAAGAAATGTCCTACAACAACGTCGTCGACGCTGAAGCCACCCTCGAGATGCTGATCGACCTGATGGAGTACGACGGCGCGAAGGAAGATCGCAACCTCGCTGTAATCGTGAAGCACGCCAACCCCTGCGGCGTCGCCTACGGCCATAACAAGGTCGAGGCCTACAAGGGGGCTCTGGCCACCGACCCCAAGAGCGCTTTTGGCGGAGTGATCGGCCTTTCCGAGCCCGTGGACGCAGACCTAGCAGAGGCGATGCGCGACCACTTCATCGAAGTGTTGCTGGCGCCGGGCTACGATCCCGAGGCGCTTAAGATCCTCAGTGAGAAGCCAAACCGAAGAATCCTGGACGTAAGCGAACTTCTGGTGGGACGTGACCGGCTTTACGAGGGCCGCCTCTCAAAGAGCGTCTTCGGTGGTCTCTTGGTCCAGGATTACGACACCGGAGACATAAAGGAGTGGAAGGTCGTGACGGAACGAGGGCCCACCCCCTCTGAGACGATGGCCCTGCGGTTCGCCTGGAAGGTGACCAAGTACGTCAAGTCCAACGCCCTCGTCTACGCGACCGCGAACCAGATTATCGGGATCGGCTCGGGCCAGGTGAGCAGGGTTGACTCGGCCCGGTTCGGGGCTGAAAAAGCCGAAGAGCACGGCCTGGACACGAAAGGCACCGTGGCCGCGACCGATTCCTTCTTCCCCTTCCGAGACGGCCTAGACCAAACCCACGAGGCAGGAGCCACCGCCGTAGTCCATCCAGGCGGCTCCATCAGAGACGCTGAGGTGATCGAAGCTGCAAACGAACACGGGATGGCCATGGTCTTCACGGGCATGCGCCACTTCAGACACTGAAAAAGAATCGAATCGCAAAGCCCAGGTCAAAAGAATCGGATCGACCCCAGCTCGGGCTTTGATACCTCTTTTGATATTGATCCTCGCCCTGGTGGGGACGGCCTCCTGCGATACGATCTTCGCATCCGACGACATAGAGGAAGCTCTTGACAGGGCAAGGCCAGGGGACACTGTGATCGTCTCCGCGGGCGAATACGAACCGTTCACCGTGGACAAAACCCTCACCATCCAGGGGGTCGGCTCCCCTTCGGCCAGGGCCAAGACCCAAAACCCGGCGATCTCCATCAGGGCGGACGGAGTCAAGCTCCTCGGCTTCAAGGTGGAGGGTGTTCCCAGAAACCAGGATGACAAGTTCAGGTACTACATGGACCTCTCGAACCGAAAGCCTCAGTACTCTCTCAACCAGCCCAACTCGGGAATCCTGGTTGACGGCAACGATGTCGTCATCGAGGATTTGGATGTGGAGGGATCGGATGCCGGCATCCTGGTCAAATCCACCAGGAACTTCACCCTTAGAAACACGTCTTTCCAGAGATGTGACAGCGGCTTGAGGCTTCAGGAGTGTGAGGGTGGCAAAATAGAGGGATGCACCTATCAGGAATGCGAGAAATACGGAGCCTACCTCGAAGGTTGCGATGGAATCTCGATCGAGAAGAACAAGGCCGTCGACAACTCCGGCGCGGGGATGCTGCTGAAAGAGTCTTCCGGCTGCGTCGTCGAGGAGAACGAATTTGTCGGTAACTGGCAGGGCCTCTTCCTCTGGAACTCATCCTTCTGCGACATTCAAGAAAACAACGCAGAACGGAACGTCTACTACGGGATGGTCATCGCCTCAGGGTCCAACAACTCGATAGTGGACAACAGGGCAACAAAGAGCGGCGGAGGCGAGTTCGGTCTCCAGGGAATCGGGATCAGCATCCAGGAGAATAGCACTTACAATCTGGTCGCGGGAAACGTCCTGGAAGAGAACCTCAACGGGCTGGACCTGACGAGAGGCTGCCAGTTCAACCTTATATTTTGCAACGAAATATCCGAGAACAGCAACGGGATCCGGCTTGACAAAAACGAGAACAACCTCGTCTACAGGAACAACTTCAAGCGCAACCTCATCACCGGCTACGATAACGCAAGCCACAACTTCTGGAACGCTACCGTCGGTAATTACTACGATGACTATCGCGGCCGGGACCGAGACGGCGACGGGACGGGTGACGACCCTTACTGGATACCGAAGGGAAGCAGTTGCGCTGTGGACTGGCGACCCTTGGTGCAGCCCGCCGAGAAAGAGGTCGACCTGGAGGCTGCATGGGACGATCTCGCCCGCTACGCCACCTACAATCCCAGCGACGATCTTCCCTACAAGGTAGAAAACCAGACGATTGTGATCGGGAAAAAAGAGCCTGGCAAATGGTGGATCTAAGTTCCGATCTTGACGGGCTCCACAATCGACCGCAAAGTGGCGATGGCGGAGAGGGCGGCGAGATAGCTGGTCTTGGGGTTTCTGGGGAAGGGCACGTTCTCGACCCTGGTGGTGATCCGCCCGAAGTTACCCTCGGCCGTTATCTGGTGGATGTTGATTTCAGTATCGGGATCGGCCACTATTTTGACCATCACCTTCGATCCCCGCGCCGTGAGGCTCAAGGTCGCCGCGACGTTGACGTTTGCGGGAAAGGCCTTCACAGCCTCTTCAGCCGGCCCCTCGAATATCACCGTGGGCTCAAAGATCTCGTCCAGGTCGATCTCCATATCTTGGATGTAAGGAGCGCCCTTGAACCCCTGCGGGTTCTTGGTGGTGGTGAGGGTCACAAGGTCGATCCTTCCAACGCTCGCGGACTTGAGCCCGTCGAGACCCGATATCGCCCCAGATGGTAGGTAAACCCTGCACCCGTTCTCTTTTGCGAGCACCTCAACCATCCGGTAAAGGTATCTGTCGAGAAGGGCGCCGACGCTCATGACCATGAGGTCTCGTCCCATCCCAAGAGTGGCCTTCGCCACCTCCGGAACCGCCCTTTGGGACGCCGCCTCCACCACGATGTCGGACCTTTCCACCAGATCTGCCAGATCCGAAAGCATGGGTTGGGCCTTCAGACACTTCATGAGCTCCCCTGCCCGGTCCACATTACGATCGAAAACCGCCACCAGTTCAGCCGCGATATCGCCGCTGTCTATGGCTCTTGCGATCTCGGTCCCGATCGCGCCGCAGCCAACCAGCCCTATTTTCAGAACCATCGCAGCCTATAAA